>JAFUXZ010000188.1 GCA_017470795.1 Paludibacteraceae bacterium | reverse complement strand
CATATCCAAGAAACAGGCTGACAATCCCGATGATCTCACAGCAGAAGACATCCTTGCCCGCGAGAACATAACAGGGCGCAAGAGCCTCGACTTCAAGAGCGACGATGCCGTCGAGAATACGGTATACTACGTCTACATTCGCAGCACATGCACCGGCGGGGCATACGGCGAGTGGACACCCGCCACCCGCTTCAAGACCACCTGTCCGGAGCGCACACTCGAAGAGTACGGCCAAATCCGACCGACGGCATCCGACCTGTCCTGCTGGACACTCGGCATCCGCGAGCCGGACCAGCTCACAACCGCCCCGTCGAGCAGCACCACCTACGCACGAAGCCTCTACATGCAGGCTTCCACAACATCAGACGGAGCATACGCCATCATGCCGCCGCTCAAAACCGACGACATCAGCAAACTGCAGCTGTCGTTCAACGCCGGCACCGCAAGCACCGCGGCCTCGAACGTCAAACGCCTCACGGTCGGCATCGTGACCAACCCCTCCGACCTCTCAACCTTCGTTCCTGTCAAGACCATCGACTACGCGTACTACGCAACCAAAGACTCACTCAAAGTAATGCGCTACACCGTCCGGTTTGACAACTATAAAGGTGACTACAACGACGAGAAAGGCAACAGCCCGATGTTCCTCCTCGAAACCGGAACCGCAACAGGCTATGTCAACATCTTCAACATCAAGTACGACACCATTGCCTCCTGCCCCGAGCCGGTTGACATCATCATCGACTCCATTGCAGGACAGGAAGTCCGCGCCACGTGGGACGGCAATGCCGACAAGTACCAGCTACAGGTACTGCAGGACAACACCGTGGTCTTCGACAAGATCATCAGCGGTAACAGCAGCATGGTCGACGGCCTGGCGATGCTGTCAAGCTATGAGTTGAAAGTTCGTGCAATATGCGGGGCTGACACATCTGCATGGTCCAACGCCCGCCAGTTCACAACCGAATGCCCGGCAGGCTATCCGCTGCCCTACACACAGGACTTCGAGGGCTACACCTCCGGGTCAAAGAAAGACATTCCGGACTGCTGGGAGCAATACTACAACGGACAGTCCGGCACAAGCGCCCAATTCCCGTATGTCTACACCACTGCCAAGCACAACGGAAAGAACGGATACTACGTCGGCAATGCCAACCGCTACGGCAACTCCTACGCCGTCTTACCACGATTTGCACAAGACGTCAACACCGCCGTACTGACGTTCTGGTACAAGGCACAGAGCACTGCCGAACGACGCCTGGCTATCGGCGTGGCTGACAGTGCATCAACGCGCGAAGAACTGGAACGTACGCTTGTCATATTTGACACAATCAGTGCCAAGTCAGGACAGGGATTCCTGAAATACGAACGCGCACTCGACGACCAGAAAGACGGCGCACGCTACATCGTGCTGATCGGATTCCATGGAAACGGAACAGCGAACTCAACAACCGCCGGCGGCATGTACATCGACGACATCAGCGTGGACAAGATTCCTACATGCTTCACCCCCGGAAACATCAGCGTCTTCACCTACTCAACCGGCACACTCGGAGTAAAATGGACCCGCCATCCGAGCGAACGCATACCGGCCCAACATTGGGATGTTGCGATTGTTCCGACCGGAGCCGACATCTCCACAGGCACCGTCACGACCGTTGACACGCAGGAATACATCTTCAAGGGACTTGATGCATCGACCACATACGACATCTACGTCCGCAGCAACTGCGGGAACGGCGACGTGTCAGAATGGGGCATGACCACCGGAACGACCGGATGCCTTGTCGACATCGAAGATGCTCACTGGGATTTTGACGATGCGTCTGCAAAGCATCCTACATACACCGGAGCAGCCGCTACGTACATCATCGACAACTGCTGGAACTCAACCTATGACTTTGCGACAACAGCAGCAAACATCCCTTACACCCGGAAGAACGCGAACTACAGATACAGCCGTTCGGGAAGCTATGCTTTATATCTGAACACGACAGCCGCCCTGAACGGAGCATACGCTGTCCTGCCGGAGATAAACGCCGACTACGACTCTTTGCAGATCCGCTTCTGGGTGCGAGCCTCCGAGCACATAGATACCACCTATTATGATGAAGCATACAGAAAGCAGCTTTCCAGTGCGACCAAGACGGCCAAAGTGAGCATTGGTACGCTGACCGAGCCCATGAACCCGGCTACCTATGAGGAACTGACGGTGTACACGACTCCCGTACCGTCTGCCGAGTTTGTTGACAAAGACCCGGCAGGCAACGACTTCTGGACAGAGGTGGTCGTTCCGCTCTACGGAGCAAAGGGAAAATATATCGCCATTGCAAGCACCGTCAGCAATGCCGCAAACAGCTTCAATGTCGACGATGTTGTCATTGAGCGTCTGGCCGATGACTGTATGGCTCCTACTGCCATCACTCTGGATGAAGAATCCTATCAGCCCGGACATGCAGAACTCACATGGCATTCAAACGGCTCGAAGTGGAGCGTGACCATCAGACAGAACAACAACGTTGTCGACTCGGCTGTTGTCACACAGCAGAAGTACGTCTCAGACAAGATTGCCATATCTCAGTCGTATGACGTGACAGTCGAGACGCTCTGTGACGGAAAGACCAATGCTGCGACGGCTGTCGTTACCGCTCCATGCCTGCCGTTCATCAAGGAGCAGGCATCGTGGAACATGGACAAGAATCTCGTTGCATACACTTCCGCCGCCACCAACTATGCAAACAGTACGACCTACGTCATCCCGAACTGCTTTGATGCAGGAACATGGACGGCCAGTGCTGTATCCAACACCTATCGCCCATACGCCATCAAGAGCTCCACTTCCATCAAGTACGGACACGGGCCCGACAACACGACTGACAACCGCGCACTCCGGTTCTATGCCTACAACAACAAGACCAACGCTTATTACAACCACTTCCTGGCCATGCCGGAGCTGAACGTAGACTACGACTCGACGGTTCTGCACTTCTACTACCGTGCGGCTCAGATGTACTCTCCGACGTATGACGACGAGGCTTTGCAGAGTCACTTCTATGCCAACTCAAAGTACAACAAGAAGCTCTACATCGGCACATCGACGGACCTGTCGACAATGGACGCATTCACCGTTCTCGACTCGCTTGAGTATCCTTACACCTTTGAGAACAATCAGGTCTCTGCCAAGGACTATGATGACGAAGGCTGGATTGAAGCGACCATCTCGCTCAAGAAGTACAAGGACAAAGGACGCATCGTGCTGATGTACGGCATGCCCAACGGAACTGCTGCCAACTACATGTTCATCGACGACATCAGCATCGTTGATGCCACATTCTGCTCAAAGGTGAGCGCTGTCAATATCCTCCCGGCATCTGACAACATCACCCTGACATGGGCGGCTACGGGCAGTCAGAAAGTGCATCTTCAGGTAGCCTCCGCACGTGATTTCAGCGAAGAGTCACTCCTGTTCGATCAAGACGTTGAGGGCGACCGGCAGATGGTTGGCGGGCTCATCCCCAATACGCAGTATTACTATCGCATCAAACATCTCTGCAGCGAGACCGAAGAAAGTGACTACATCGATGGGTCTGTATGGACCGCCTACGCTGTCAAATACTTCGAGGACTTTGACATCAGCACTGCCTATCCTGACCGCTGGAGTCGCTATAGCGGCCTGCTTGAAGATGTCGTTGACGGCAAGAACCCTCTGGCAGTCGTTGCAGAAACCTCCGTTGAGCAATGGCGCAGTCAACCCGACCGCACAAAAATCACCGGTGCAACGATGCAGACCTACTTCAAGAACAACGCAAAGAAGTGGCTCGTTACGCCCAATATCGACATCACCAAGTTCACGGGCGACAAACTCATGCTGTCATTCGATTTGTTCCTGCGCGGTGCCGATGATTATCCGGCCGACACGGCTAATGCCACTTCCGAACGCTTCTGCGTTCTTGTTTCGACCGATAATGGCAAGACGTGGAGAAAAGACGACATTGTCACATGGGACAACCTTGGACTGGGCCAGCACAATCTCAGTGAAGTCTCATTCAACGGCACGACCTGCTACGTCGACATGACGAAACACGCCGGCAATGTTGTCAAGATTGCCTTCTATGCCGGCAACACCGGCACCGGTTCCAACAACTATCTGTATCTGGACAATGTTCAGTTGAACACGTACACCGAGACGAACAACAGTGCTACGATCTGTCAGTATGAGGACTACTCCGACGCGAGCTTCACGCTTGACGAGTCCGAGCTGAACGTCGGTCTGAACGACTTCGAGCGCTTCACCCCGTCGCGCACCACTGCTCCCGACAAGCTTGAGAAGCTCGAGCTGGTTGTCACGCAGGCTGTCGAGACCGTTCTGTATGGCAAGACCTGTGCCGGCGAGACCTATCAGGACGATGCCACTCACTTCAACGTTGAGTCT
>JAFUXZ010000187.1 GCA_017470795.1 Paludibacteraceae bacterium | reverse complement strand
GTACAGAAGATGTGACGGTGTGCCTGCTGTTCTTTCTGCTTGTGGCATGGTGGCTGATGCCGCTGATTGTCGTGGTGATGAAGATTACGATGCCCGGACCTGTTTTGTTCAGACAGCAGCGGACGGGGCTCGGCGGACGGCCGTTTACGTGCTATAAGTTCCGCTCGATGCATCAGAACGTGGAGGCCGACAGCCGTCAGGCCACGCAGGGTGACAACCGGCTGACGCGCTTCGGGGCATACATGCGGCGGCATGATCTGGACGAATTGCCACAGTTCTGGAATGTCCTTCGGGGAGACATGTCTGTAGTCGGTCCGCGTCCGCACATGCTTGTGCATACAGAGACCTATTCGCAGCAGATTCCCCAATACGCCCGGCGGCATCTCGTCAGGCCCGGCATCACCGGATATGCCCAGATTACAGGATCAAGAGGAGAGACTTCTGCTCTGTGGCAAATGGAAGAACGGGTCAGCAAAGACCTGTACTACATACAGCACTGGAGTCTGTGGCTCGACCTACAGATTATCATCGGTTCAGCCCTGAGTCTGTTCGTCAAAAAATATCGGATGAATGCCTATTGAGCACCACTCAAACCGTACAATAACAAACCATACATCACTATACTTACATGAACATTGCAATAGTTGGAACCGGATATGTCGGACTCGTGTCCGGAACGTGTTTTGCCGAAATGGGCGTTGATGTGACCTGCGTTGATGTCAACGAAGACAAGATCAGACAACTTCAGGCCGGGCAGATTCCGATCTATGAACCCGGACTGGAAGATATGGTGCTGCGCAATCAGCGCGAGGGCCGGTTGCACTTCACGTGTGATTTGAGTACCTGCATCCGGCAGGTTGATATCGTGTTCAGCGCCGTCGGCACTCCCCCCGATGAAGACGGCAGTGCAGACTTGCAGTATGTGCTTGCAGTAGCGCGTCAGTTTGGTCAGTTGATTCAGAAATATACATAGCTTGTGACAAAATCGACCGTTCCGGTTGGCACGGCGCATCTTGTCCGCCAGACCATTCAGGAAGAGCTCGACCGTCGCGGTGAGCAGATTCCGTTTGATGTGGCGAGCAACCCCGAATTTCTTAAAGAAGGAGCAGCCATCAAGGACTTTATGAGCCCTGACCGTGTTGTTGTCGGCGTGGACAGTGACCGTGCGCGCGACTTGATGACGCGTCTCTACAGACCGTTCCTGCTCAATAACTTCCGCGTCATATTCACCGATATCCCGTCTGCCGAGATGATCAAATATGCAGCCAACTCCATGCTGGCCACACGTATCTCATTCATGAACGATATTGCCAATCTGTGTGAACTGGTCGGAGCTGATGTCAACATGGTTCGCAAGGGGATAGGCTCCGATACGCGTATCGGTTCAAAATTCCTCTATCCGGGATGTGGCTACGGAGGTTCCTGTTTCCCAAAAGATGTCAAGGCACTCATACAGACCGCCTCGAAGAAAGGCTACGAAATGCGTGTCCTGCAGGCTGTGGAGCAGGTCAACGAGCAACAGAAGACGGTATTGTTCAGAAAACTGGAGCATTACT
>JAFUXZ010000186.1 GCA_017470795.1 Paludibacteraceae bacterium | reverse complement strand
TGATGTTGCACCACTCGGGGTCGCCGCCCAGGATGTCGGGCATGATTTTGCAGAAAGCCTGTGGAAAGAGGCCTTTGTCGATGTTTCGGATGGCGTTATGTACGTCTTCCTTGGCGGCCGACACGCCGCGTTGCATGTAGCGTTCCATCTGTCGTGAAGAGTGTTGAGTGTTGGTGTTGCAAAGGTACGCTTTTTTTGTCACGGGGAGCCATCTGCAGCCGGTGTTTCACCGGGTCTGCTGACGGCAGGCCAACGACCGGACATGCTCGTTGAAGTGTCTGTGTTCCACGAGGGTGTCGAGGTCAATGTGCATGCGATATTGCCAATAGTTGTCGGGGTCAGCCGGGTTGTTGATGCGCTCGGCCCGGAAGTCTTTGCGACGCAGGGTCTCATCGGTGGCGAACCAGTCCTGCAGACTGATGATGCAGATCATAGACGGACTGCCGACGTGCCGGCTGATGATGCGGTCGGCCACATCGGCCGGCAGGGGGTGTGGCGCAGGGCCGTCCTGATGCAGCACGTTGGCATAGTAGTCACGCGCACGGTCGGCATCGTCGTCCCACCACTGGCGGAGGGTGGGCATGTCGTGCGAGGTGATGACGCACACTGACCGGTGCGGATTCTGCTCGGTGTGACCGAAACGCAGTCCGTACTGCTTGGGCATGGACTCTATTTCGAGGCTGAGGATGCCCAGCCGGCTCATTACGCGGCCGACGCACTCGGGCACCATGCCGAGGTCTTCTGCACAGCAGAGCATGCGGGTGGCCCGTGTCAGGTGGGGCAGGCGGTTGATGGCGCGGTCATACCAGAGGTCTTCGTTGCGGTGATAGAAGAAGTCTTCGTAGAGTGCATCATAAGCCCGTTGCTCGTCAGCGGAGAGCGTGGTGTAGGCCGTGGTGCGATGAGCAAGGATGCGCGGATGAAGCAGGTCTGTATTGCGATGGTCATGCAGGAACAGGCAGTCGGTCGAGGGACTTTTGACCGATTGTCCGAACAGTGCCGGGCAAGTGGTGCGTCGGATGGTTTCGGGCCGGATGCCGCGGCTGACGAGTTCGTCTGTGCTGAAGCCCTGAGCCGGAGCAAACTGGCCAAGCAGCCCGCTGCGCACAGGCACCGGAATCTCCCAGATGCGGAAGAAACCCAGCACGTGGTCTATGCGGTAGGCATCGAAGTAGCGCGACATGTGGCGTAAGCGGTCTGTCCACCACCGGTAGTTGTCGACCCGCATGGCGTCCCAGTTGTAGGTGGGAAAGCCCCAGTTCTGACCATCATCCGAGAAGTCATCGGGCGGTGCTCCGGCCTGTCCGTCGATGCAGAAGTTGCCGGGCCGCTGCCAGACGTCGCAGCTGCACCGATTGACCCCTATCGGGATGTCACCCTTAAGCACCACGTCGTGACTCCGTGCATACTCATGCGCATCGCACATCTGCCGGTCAAGCAGGTACTGGACGTAATACCAGAAGCTGACGTCTCTGTAGGCCTTGCAGCGCGGATTGGTGAGTTGTCCGATGTCGGCCGCATCAAAGGTCTGATGGTCAGGCCACGAACTGAAGTCGGGGGTCTGATAGCAGTCACGCAGGGTGCTGTATTGGGCGTATGGAGCGAGCCATGAGGCGTTCTCTGTCAGGAAGCGGCGAAAATCGGGTGTAGTCAAGACCTGCCTGCCATAGGCTTCAAAATGCTGCCTGAGATACTGGAGTTTAGCCCTGATGACGCGTTCGTAGTCAACAGCCGGCAGGGCGTTCAGTTCACTGCGGAGCTGCTCGTAGCGCAGCTCGACATCGTTGTCAGGAAGCCGGCGCAGGGCATTCAGGTCGATATAGACCGGATGCAGGGCAAAGACGCTCACGCAGCTATAGGGGTAACTGTCTGCACGGCTGTATGATGCGGTGGTGTCATTGATGGGGAGCAGCTGCAAGACGTTCTGCCCCGTCAGGCTGACCCAGTCGACCATCCGCCTGAGGTCGCCGAAGTCGCCGATGCCAAAGCTGCGTTGGCTGCGGAGTGAGAAAAGCGGGATAAGCGTCCCCGTAAGTCGCAGGTCGGCAGGCTCGTCGGCCCACGCGTCGGTGATGACTGACGTGCTGATACTCGGCCGGCTGACGTTCAGCCGGTGCGGTCGGAGGCACCATTCGGTGCGGAGGATGCGACCGTCCTGCTCTACGCTGTAGTAGTACGTCATGACGTCAGCATCCGCAGGAATGCTATCGGACTGAATATCAACGTGCCAGATGATTCCGTCGTGTGTGTACATCGGCAGCGCATGATATGAGCCGTTGCTCTTTCTGATGTTGACCCATAGATTCTGGCCAAACTGTGTGCGATATTCTAACTGAAGATGCATGATTTTGCTTCTTGTGAATGGACTTGATATCATCAGGTATCTCTGCACGTCAGGCATGCCCGACCTGTGCCCGGCCCGGTTTCCCCGGCCTACAGCCCCGGCAGTTTGAGCAGCCGGCAGACGATTCCGGCGATGCGTGCCGCAGACAGCGGATTGTCGTCTCTGACGCGGCCGTCGGCAGACGGCCATATCAGCAGCGGCACCTGCGGATTCTGCTCGCGCACCCGGTCGACCACCTGACCGCGCTCGTCGACGATGTCCCAGCCGGTCTGCAACGTGAACACCACGTCGCCGCCGGTCTGCTTGTTGTAGGTCGTGCGTATGCGCGACGTCTCGACCTCGTCGGGTCCGACCACGAGTGTGGGCAGGCGCATAGCGCCATAGGCGGCTTGAACACCTTCAAATTCGAGCAGGAACTGCGCTACTTCGTCTTGCATCTGCTGCAGGTCGAGGTGCCTTTGAGCAATGAGCGGACGGTTCAGAAACAGCTGGTTGCCATATCCCCCGATGATCCAGTTCTCATTGCCGTGTATGGCCATCAGATAAGTGTTGGTCAGGGCGGCACAACGCGTGGTGCTGAAGTGTCCTCCCTGCCATCCGGCTTCGCGCCACACTTCCAGCGGCTGCCCCTGAACGGGACGTCCGCAGATCACGAAGAGCAGCCGGTCACGCCCCAGGCGGCGCGTGAGTTCATCGGTTAGCCGTGCCAGTGTCCGATTGAACCGGATGTACATATCTTCCTGTTCGGCAGAAGCGATGTAGTCGGCTCCTGCAGCCGGTGTGCGGACGGTCATCTGAAGCATCAGCGCATCCATGTCGGCATGCTGTCCGAGCTGATGATATTGCTGTAACTGCAGGGCGAGGTCGGCCACCAGGTCGTTGGCCAGCGGTGTGAGCAGCAGACAAGGGTGTGCCTGTCCGCGCAGGCGAATAGACGGGTTGTAGGCAAACCCGTGATCTGACAATTCGCGCGCTGAAGGCACCAAATAGGTGTCTAACGGCTTTTCCGGCGTCCAGAAGACCCCGGACTGCTTACGGATGGTGTCAACCCGGTTGAGACGCGCAGCAGGAAGGGGTAGCCCTTCGTCATAGCTGCCGGATGCAACCCAGCGCAAACTGTCCGGATCAATCCAGACGGCGGCTTTGCCCTGATGACCTGATAGGAGCGTCGAAATCTGTCCGCTCAGTCCGACGGCATAGATTGAGGAACGCTCAAACCGAAGGCGCAGCATGTCGGTAAAGGTTGGGGCTCCCAACGCCCGCGAGGAGAAGGTCTGCCGGGTGCCGATTCCGGGCTGTGAGGGGTCGGCAAGCATCTGACGGACAGACCGAGTCCGGCGGTCAAAAAAAAAGTCGGCCGCATAGCCGTGCTGCGCAGGGGTCTGACCCGTCAGCATCGTGGCCACAGATTCTCCGCCACCATTGATCTGCTGTGGGAAATAGACCGCGCCATAAGTCTGTCCGCTCTGCATCATCTGCGTCAGACCGCCACTGCCCAACCGGCTGCCCAGCCGGTCAAGGCTGGGCATATCCAACCCGTCGACTACGATGGTGACCAGCAGTGAGGGCTCAGCAGCAGGCATCGGCGCGCTGAAAGACAGCATCGGCAGCAGCAACAATGCGACATGCCGCAGCCGGCCTTTGAGCGTCAGCCGGCCGGACAGCCACAGCGACACCCCGCTTCGCAGAATCAGCAGCACACCCAGCAGCACACCCATCGGATGCGTCGTCTGTGGTGACAATATATAGACCACCAGCCCGATGACGCCGTACAACAGCATCAGGGGCTGCATGCGCTCCAGCCAACAACGCGTCCGCGCCGTCAGAGTCATCAGAGCCAACAGAATGGACAACGGATTGAAGAACAGCAGATTCCAGTTGTGACGCACAAACGGATGCTCCGACCATCCCCATAGGAAACAAATCAGGATTCCCACCATGCCGGACACCACAAACAGCACCGCATCAGCCCACCACCGACGACGCCCGCGACGAATATCCAACAGGCTCAACAACAACATCAGCAGCAACAGTCCCGTCAGCATGGCCTGCGGCCGATACAGCCACGGAAGGGGAGGCTCCACGTCAAACGGCATCACATCCTGCGCGATGACGAACGGACGACCGTCGATGCGGGCTTCCGAGAGACGGTCCATCAACTCCTCAGGCAGGAAGATGCGGTCATCCGGTGTCATAATAGCATCTGCATCCTGCCCCAGCACCAGATTGATGCCAAACAGGCTCCAGGAACTCTCACCGGTGTAGTGCGCTATCCGACTGCGAAACGAGTCACGCCGCCGGTCAAACTGCGGTGTGCTCGGAGACGCCCCCAACGCCTTGCATATCAGCAGGTACGGGCGCGTGGCACAGTTGTCAAAAATGAAGTTGTAGCGATACTTCCGGTTCTCCGGCCGGTAATTCTCTTCCAGCGCATCGTAGATGGCGTTGCAGGCCGCAGAGTCAAGCATCAACCGTTGCTCGTTGACACGACGCCCCTCATACGCATACGCATAGCGGAAGCGGTCAGGATCGTCGCACCCGAGCATGTAGTCCGTCTCCCCCTTGACGAAGTGAACCACAAACTTGTCATCGATGGCTCCGAAGAGCCCGTAGTTCCACACCTCATACACATCCTCCACCGAGTCGACCACAAGAATTGCCGTGTGTCCGAACTTCTCGTATATCGCGCTCCCGGGCGAACAGGTCAGGATGCTGATACGCGCCTCACTGCTCAAAGTTCCGGCCTTGCCGGCAAGCGTCAGCAGGCACAGGGAGCAGAGCGTGAACAAACGCCGCATGACAGGTGACTTGTACATAATCAGAAATCCTCGGATTTTACTCCCGCCCCTGCAGGTTCTTCTTGTATTCACTCGGGGTCATGCCATAAGCCGCCTTGAAGCATTTGGAGAAATAGCGTGAGTCGTTCATTCCGACCATATAGGTGATTTCCGTGATATTGTAGCGACCGACCTCGAGCAGCTGAGCCGCGCGCTTTATGCGCACCTCACGTATGAACTCAACCGGCGACAGCCCCGTAAGCCCCTTGAGCTTGTTGAAGAACACCGTCCTTCCCAGCGACATCTCACTGACAAGATGGTCAACGGTGAGCTCACTGTTATCCATGTTTCGCTCCATGACATTCATCAGTTTAGCCAAGAAAGCTTCGTCGGGTGAGATATCCTTGTCGGTCTGGCCAACGCGGAATTCAAGCAGGTTTTGACGGAAGTTCTCCTGCAAGCGTGCACGCTGTTTAAGGATGTTTCGCAGACGGGTTTGCAGATAAATGGGAGAGAAGGGTTTGGCGATATAGTCATCTGCTCCATAGTCGAGAGCCTCAATGCGGTCTTCAAGTGCCGTTTTGGCAGTGAGCAAGATGATCGGGATATGACTCGTGCGCTGATCCTGCTTGAGTTCACGCGTCAGTTCAAGTCCATCTTTGTTAGGCATCATAAGATCACTGACAATGATTACCGGCTGCTCCGCAATCGCCATGTCAACACCCTGCTGGCCATCGGCCGCCTGAATGACGCTGTACTCGCTGCCAAGAGTAGAGGCGAGGAAACGGCGCATGTCCTCGTTGTCTTCAACAACAAGCAGTTTAGGCAGTTTGTGGATGTTCTCCACAATATCCAGTTTGTGTTGCAGCGAGCCGGAGGGGCTGACGGGACCCAGCTGTTCATCATGAACAGGGTCTTCTACGACAAAGTCAACCTGCGACTCCGTAAAGTGGTCACGTCCGGTCTGCAGAATGATGCTGAAGGTCGTTCCCCGATTGAGTTCGCTCTCCACTTCAATATATCCTTTATGCAGGTCGACAATCTCCTTGACCAGGCTCAAGCCTATGCCGGTGCCGGCGTGCTGGCTGGCCTTCTGCAATTCGTTGTGGTTAGTAAAACGTTCAAACAAAATGTTGCGCTTATCCTTTGGAATACCGACCCCCTGATCGCTGACCCGCATAATCAGGAAATTGGGCTTCTGATCGATCTGCACGCTTATCTGCTTTCCGCTCGGTGAATACTTGAATGCATTTGAAAGCAGATTGTGCAATACAATCTCAATCTTGTCGCGGTCAATCCACACAAGGTCGTCGGCAGCATGATTCTCTACCGTGAACTTGATATGCCGGTCTTCGGCTTCCTTGGTGAAGTTGCGATAGGTCTTGCAGGCGAGATCGTACAGGTGGGTCTGTTGCAGACGCAGGCGGAGTTGCTTTTCTTGCGCCTTGCGCAAATCAAGAATCTCGTTGATCAGACGCATCATCCTCGTGGAGTTGTTCTGAACCACGAGGAGCTGCTCGCGCACGTTGGGTGAGATTTTCTCGTTGTGTAAGATGTTCTCCACAGGTCCCTGTATCAGGCTCAGGGGGGTGCGGAGTTCGTGGCTGATGTTGGTGAAGAAGCGGATCTTGATGTCAGCCACCTTCTGCTCCACTTCCACTTCGTTCTTCAGCGTTGCAAAGCGCGACGTAATCCAATAGACAAGAAACAGCACGCCGATAGCGATGAGCAGATAGCACAGGTATGCCCACCCGGTCTGCCAAGGTGCCGGTTTGATGATGAAGGTCAGCACCCGCTCGTTGTCGAGCCAGATGCCTTCTTCATTGGTTGAGCGTACGTGGAAGCGGTACGTTCCGTGAGGCAGGCTGGTATAGGTTGCGCGCCGCTGGTGCTGAACGTAATTCCAGTCCTTATCGACTCCCTCCATGTAGAACGCGTATTGAATCCTGTCGGAAGAGCGATAGTCGATGGCTGCATATTCGATGCTGAACTGGTTTTGATTGTACTTCAGCACTATCGTGTCGGCATAGCCGATGGCAGACGTCAAGGGCGATTCTTCCGCTCCGGGACGCATCACCTGATTGGAGAGCAGGAAGTTTGTGATGCGGATGTCAGGCACGTCACTGCTCAGGCTAATCTGTTGCGGGGCGAACAGGTAATAGCCCTGATTTGAGCCTAAGATGATATGCTTGTTCTTCAGGCGCAGGCCGGCTGCCTCGGAGAAGTATCCGGTGGTGTTGTCCTGCTCGTCAGTGTTGAGAATGTTGTAGTTCTGGAAGGTGCGGGTCTGCTTGTCAAACCGGCTGATGTAGTTCTCGGATGTGATCCACAGGTTGCCGTTCTGATCGTCAACGATGGCAAGGACAAGGTCGCTGAAGAGACCGTCGCTCTTGGTGTAGGCCTGGAAGGAGGCCGGGCTGTCGCTTGTGGCACGGCTGACAAGGCTGTTCAGTCCGCCGCCGAAGGTGCCGAGCCAGAGCTTGTCGTCGGGGTCGATGTAGACGCAATGGATGTCATTGTTGCTGATGCTGTTGATGTTGCCCGGCTCGCGCTGGCAGTGATAGATGTTGTAGCGATGGGTGTCGACCTTATCCATCTGGAGCAGTCCGTTGGTTGTTCCGACCCAGATGTTGCCCTGCCGGTCAATGTCAAGGTCGCGAATCTTGGAGCATTCGTCGATGGGGTAGTTGTCAATCAGGTTCAGGTGATTGATGAAGCGGAGCCGGCCGTCGTCCGCAGGTTCGACGATATTCAGACCTCCCCCGTAGGTGCCGATATAGACGATACCTTGCGCATCCTCTTTGATGCAGTAAACGTTATCGTTTGAGAGGCTGTAGGAGTCTGACGCGTCGTGTGTAAACCGTCTGATTTCGTAGCGCGGGATGCCTGCTGTCCGTCCCTGCTGGGTAAGCAGGATGATGCCTCCTCCCTTTGAGCCGAGCCAGATGCGGTGCTGGCTGTCTTCGTGCATGCAGTAGATCAGATCGTTGAGATGGTTCTGGTCAGTCTGTGTGATGTATCCGTCGTTGCTCAGGATGCCGATGAGGTGGCAGTTGGCATCATAGAGGCGCGTGATTCCGTCTTTGGTGGATATGAACAGCTGGTTGTCGGAGGTCTGCATCACGGCACGCACTTCGTTGGCGGTGAGTGAGGTGTTGGCGGTGATGGTGTGGTGCTGAAACTGGGAGAAGGTCTGGCTGACCATTTCGACACCTTTGTTATACGTGCTCATCCAGAGGTTGCCTTGTCTGTCGGAGAAGGCTGTATGAATGACGTTGGAGAACTTGCAGTCGGCACTCCCGGGTTCGTTGAAGAAGGGGTGGAGCTCGTCATGCTCACGGTCGTAGTAACTGAACCCGCCGCCTCTGGGGTAGACCCAGAGCGTCTGGTCTGCATCTTCGTAGACGAGCAGGTTGGACTGCACCGAATAGCTGTGGACGGCATCGATCTTGGGCGCAAAGTGCTTCAAGTTACGGTCGGAGCAGCGGTAGCGGAAGATGCCGTTCTGCTGGTTTTCGATCCAGGCGATGCCGCTCTGGTCAACGATGATGGCCGTGAAGTTGTTGCTGGTGATGGAGGGGGTGTTGGCGGTGTTGAACTGCTGCGTGCTGTTTTGCTTCTGGTCGTACACCAGTAAGCCGTTGCCGGCGGTGGCGATGAGCAGGTAGCGGTCGATGCAGTCGATGTCGGTGATGCGTCTCCCGCCGGGAATGTCAATGCAGGTAAACGTGAGTCCGGATTTCTGAATATACCACAGCCGGCCCTGTTGTGTGCCGAAATACATGCCGCCTTCGGTGGCACAGGCGGCTGTGAAGTTGTTGTCGCCGGTATCGGCTCCGGGCAGGAAGGTCTCTATGCGGTCGTCCTGATGGATGCAGTTGAGCCCCTTGTCTGTCCCGATCCATACGTTACCGGCTGCGTCGTCGCGGATGAAGTTGACCTCCGTGCTGCTGATTTTGTGACCGGCATCAGGGGCATAGGTGGTCACTTGCGGCTCGGCCTGACCTTTGGACACGATGCGTAGTGCGCCTTGCCGCGTCTTGGTCCAAATCTCACCGGGGCGAATTTCCTGAAACCAATTGATGCGCTTGAAGTTATAACTTGCACTCTCTGTGTACTGCGGGATGCTGTAGAAGCGCTCGGTGCGCGGATCCAACCGATGCAGGCGCAGGTCGTAGGTCTGAAACCAGATGTAGCCCAACTGGTCTTCATACAGAAAGTTGATGCGGTTCGTGGCGATGCGGCTGTCGTCGCCGGGCATGGCTTTGTAGGTGGTGAAGTTATAGCCGTCGAATTTGTTCAGTCCGTCCCATGTGCCGAACCAGATGAAGCCCATCTTGTCCTGAATGATACTCGTCACGTCGTTTTGCGAGAGACCGTCGGTCACGCTGTAGTGTTTGAACGAGTAGTAAGGCTGCTGCGCCGAACAGAACATCACAGCCACCGCGGCCGTGATCGTAGCAAGAATGCGTTTCATAAACAATTTTTGTGTCAAAAAAAAGAAGCCATGCAGACAGATCAGAATCTGCGTTGCGAATATACAACTTTGTTTTTGAATATAAGGCGTTTGTGCTTTTTGATTTTAAGAATGAAGGAGTTATGGAGCAAAGCGGCTGCAAACAGCCGCACACAGCATGCTGATGATAGTGCGCACGAAGCATGGCCCGCGCCGACGGAAACGGCCCTGAAGGGATGAGGAGCAGCGTTTCCGACAGGGCTGCCTGCGGGTTGCTTCTTGACGGACGCATCGCTGCCGGCTGCATGCAGCGGGATGCAACACCGGCCGACACCGCCCCCGGCTGCAAGCCGGCCGAACAAAGCCGCCATCCCCTGCCCCGACGGCTCCGGGTCTGCCGATGCATCATGCCTGTATTGCACCACAGGGCTCCGGTTACAGTCATGCCTTCCGGACCGCATCACCCGGCGGCTCCGGCTCTCCGGCATCCATACCTGCCACGATGCCGAAAAACTTCTGCTGAAGTCCTGCCGACAGTTTGATGCCGCCCCGCGCCTGACGCACTGATGACATCATGAAGCCGCGACAGGCCGATGACAACACCGACCCGTCGCTGACCTGCCACGCCTTCCTCCCCAATAATTATGAGTGTAATACTCCGTTTAACAAAAAATGGCTACCTTTGCACGATTATTTTGCCATGTGCACATGACAAACACCAATAAACGCATCGAACACACCGGAGTGGTGCATGCTGTCGACGGCTCACGCGTGCTGGTTAACATTGAGCAGCAGTCAGGTTGTGCGGCTTGTGGGGCACGCAACATGTGCGGCACGTCAGAGAGCCGTGACCGCGTGATTGAGGCGCGGGCCGTCGGTGCGTTGCAGGCAGGCGATGAAGTAATGGTCTATGGCGAGCAGAGTCTTGGGCTGCGTGCAGTGCTGTGGGCTTTTGTCGTGCCGTTTGCGGTGTTGCTGACAGCGGTGG
This sequence comes from Paludibacteraceae bacterium, assembly GCA_017470795.1. Classification (GTDB taxonomy): domain Bacteria; phylum Bacteroidota; class Bacteroidia; order Bacteroidales; family Paludibacteraceae; genus RGIG4928. The sequence continues at coordinate 15,851 of JAFUXZ010000186.1, read as the reverse complement.
TTGTGCTTAACCGGCTGCTGGACAATGAGGCTGTTGCCGGAACGCTGGCTATCTGTTCGCTTATTCCCTACTACATCGTGCTGCGGCTGATGAGGGGACGGCTGGACCGGAAGTTTGTCTTCTACGCCGTACGGCAAGCGGCTGATGAGAAGTCAGAGACCATGTAACGCATTCACGGGCATCAGCCCCGACATTGAAACTTAATACAACTAAAACATAAACTAACACAAACAACAATGGACTTAACCGTAATTTATTACTCCATCGGCATTTTGGGTATCCTTGGCCTGCTGGCAGCAGTAGTGCTCTATGTAGTAGCCCAAAAATTTAAGGTCGAAGAAGATCCGCGCATCGAGCAGGTCGAAGGCGTTCTTCCGCAGGCTAACTGCGGCGGATGCGGCTTCCCCGGCTGCCATGGCTTTGCGACGCACTGTGTCCAGTCAGACAGCATGGACGGACTGCTCTGCCCCGTAGGCGGACAGCCGGTGATGAGCCAGATTGCCGAGATTCTCGGCCGTGCTGCCGTTGCTGCCGACCCCATGGTGGCCGTCGTTCGATGTAACGGCACCTGCGAGGCTCGTCCGCGCAACAATCGCTATGACGGCACGCAGACCTGCCAGATTGTACACAGCCTGTACATCGGCGAGACCGGATGCGGCTATGGATGTCTGGGCTGCGGCGACTGCGTACGCGCCTGCCAGTTTGATGCCATCCACATCAACCCCACAACAGGCATCGCCGAAGTCGATGAGGAAAAATGCACCTCCTGCGGAGCCTGCGTCAAGGCCTGCCCGCGCACACTCATCGAGCTGCGCAAGAAAGGACCGAAGAACCGCCGCATGGTGGTTATGTGCCGCAATATGGACAAAGGCGCCGTGGCCAAGAAAGCCTGCGCCAATGCATGTATCGGCTGCATGAAATGTCAGAAAGTGTGCGCATTTGATGCCATCACGATCGACAAGAACCTGTCGTACATCGACTTCACAAAGTGCAAACTCTGCCGCAAGTGTGAAGAAGCCTGCCCGACCGGCGCTATCCACGCTGTCAACTTCCCACCACGCAAGCCCAAGACAGAAGCCCCTGCAGCACCTAAGGCAGAAACCGCTGCCAAGCCCGCTGTCGCTACTGAAAAGCCGATTGTAGCCCCCAAGGCCCCGGCAGCAGAAGCCGCCCCGACAGCTGCAGCTGCTCCCGTTGTGACTGAAGCACCCGCCAAGCCGGACACCACCGTCGTGACATCATCTGTCGAGACAGCGGCCACTCCTGCCGCTCCTGCCGAACCCACCAACAAGTGAAACCGTCAAAACGCACAGATAAGATATGAAAACATTCAAGATAGGCGGCGTTCACCCGCATGACAACAAACAATACTCAGCAGGAAAGGCCATTCAGCAAGTACCACTGCCCAAACAGGCCATCATACCCCTCGTGCAGCATATCGGCGCACCGGCCAAACCCGTCGTACAGAAAGGCGATGAGGTCAAAGTCGGTCAACTGATTGCCGAGCCCGGAGGCTTCGTATCCGCCGGCATCCACTCCCCCGTATCGGGCAAGGTGCTGAAAATCGACGAAGCCGTTGACGCATGGGGCATGAAGATGCAAGCCATATACATCAATGTCGAAGGCGACGAGTGGGAAGAATCAATCGACCGGTCAGACAAACTCGTCAGACAGTGCGCCCTCACCTCACAAGAGATCATCAAGAAAGTGGCCGCAGCCGGCATCGTGGGTCTCGGAGGCGCATGCTTCCCGACGCAGGTAAAACTCTCTGTTCCCCCCGGAAAGAAGGCAGAAGTGCTGATCATCAACGGCGTGGAATGCGAACCGTTCCTCACGTGCGACCATCAGCTGATGATGGAACACACCGATGAAATCATCGTCGGCATCACGATTCTGAAAAAAGCCCTTCGCGTAGAGCACGCCATCGTCGGCATCGAAAACAACAAGCCCGATGCAATCGAAAAAATGCGTCAGGCAGCAGCCAAAACCACCGGCATAGAAATCATGCCTCTCAAACTGCGCTACCCACAGGGTGGTGAAAAACAGCTTATTGACGCATGCACAGGCCGTCAGGTGCCGAGCGGCGGACTGCCTATCGACGTAGGAGCCGTTGTCGACAATGTCGCCACCGTCTACGCCGTCTATCAGGCCGTACAGAAGAACAAACCGCTCATCAGCCGCGTCATGACCGTCACCGGTCCGAGCGTCGAGAACCCCGGCAACTATGAGGTACGCTTCGGCACACCGCTCAACGACGTGCTGGCCGCAGCCGGCGGAATCCCCGAAGATACAGGCAAGATTATCGGCGGCGGTCCGATGATGGGTCGTGCCATGTCCAACACCGACATGTGCAGCAACAAGCGTGTCAGCGGTCTGCTCCTGCTGCCCGAGAGCATGTCAGTACGTCAGGCTCCGCAAGCCTGCATTCGCTGCGCCAAGTGCGTCCAGGCCTGTCCTATGGGATTAGAGCCCTACCTCCTGTCGAAGATGGCAGCTCACCAGATGTGGGACGAACTGATCGAGCACAACATCATGGACTGCATCGACTGCGGGTGCTGCATGTTCACCTGCCCAAGCTATCGGCCGCTACTCGACTATATCCGTATGGGCAAAGGTAAGGCCGGAGGCATCCTGCGTGCACGCGCCGCCGAAGCGAAAGCCAAGGCAGAAGCCGAGAAAGCCAAAGCAGAAACCGCTGCTGCAAAAGCCTGATACGTGTTGAGCGGACTAAACAATAATGTATAATAGCGAAACAAGAATATGAACAAACTAATTATTTCTCCTGCTCCGCACGTACACTCAGACGACTCCGTACGCCGCAACATGATGAACGTCATCATCGCGCTCTTCCCGGCCTATCTGGTATCGCTCTTCTTCTTTGGGGCAGGCGCATTCGTTGTGAGTGCATTGGCTATCGTGTCCTGCGTACTCTTCGAGTATCTGATACAACGCTTCCTGTTCAAGCGTCCGGCCACCATCGGCGACTGCTCAGCCCTGCTGACCGGTCTGCTGCTTGGCCTCAACCTGCCGAGCAACTTGCCGTGGTGGATTGTTGTCATCGGTGCTTTGGTGGCTATCGGAGTGGGCAAGATGTCGTTTGGCGGTCTGGGACAAAATCCTTTCAACCCCGCTTTGGTCGGACGCGTATTCCTGCTGATCTCCTTCCCTGCAAAGATGGCCACGTGGCCCACGCCCGCACCTCTTGTCAAGAACTGGTTTACATATTTCGATATTGATGCCGATACGGCTGCCACTCCGCTGAGCCAGCTGTCAGAGAATGGTGTGAGCGCCATTGCCGAGGTAGACTTCTGGCACTCGCTGCTCGGACTGATGGGTGGTTCGATAGGCGAAGTAAGTGCGCTGGCTCTGCTGATTGGCGGTGCCTACCTGCTCTACAAAAAGACCATCACATGGCACATTCCGGTGAGCATTCTCTGCACCGTATTCGTGTTCACGGGCATCCTCTGGCTGGCTAATCCCGAACAGTTTGCCAACCCGCTCTTCCACCTTACTGCCGGTGGTCTGATGCTCGGTGCCATCTTCATGGCTACCGACTACGTCACCTCTCCGATGACCCCTGTGGCACAAATCATCTATGGCATCGGCATCGGTCTTGTGACCGTTGTAATCCGCTGCTGGGGTTCTTACCCCGAAGGCATGTCGTTCGCCATCTTGCTCTTCAACGGTGTCACACCGCTGCTTAACCACTACATCGGCCCGCGCCGTTTTGGTGAGAAAAAGAAATAATCCAAACATAACGCTCTACAGATATGGAAAGACTTCAATCCAATTTGAAAAATATGGCGTTGTCGCTGACGCTGATTGCGCTCATCGCAGCCGGAATACTGGGCGTTGTCTACGCGCTCACCAAAGAACCTATCGCCATAGCAGAACAAAACAAGCAAAACGAAGCCATCAACCTCGTCCTGCCCGAGAACGACCGCATTGAGCAAATCAAGGCCGAAGTCGAAATCAACGGCCAGAACGACTCGCTGAAGGTCTATCGCGCCTTCAAAGGCGACCAACTCGTTGGCTACGCCGTAGAGACCATGGATCCCAAAGGCTTCAACGGCGAGATTCGCTTCATGGTCGGATTTGATGCTGAAGGCAACATCAAGGATTACAGCATCCTCAAACAAGGTGAAACTCCCGGCTTGGGAGCCAAGATGAACGATTGGTTCAAGGCCGGGAAAAAAGGTCAGATTGCGGGCTTGAATCCGGGCAAGAACAACATGATTGTCAAAAAAGACAAAAACGACAAGGGACAGGGTGAAGTGGACGGCATCACCGCAGCCACCATCAGTTCACGGGCATTCCTGCGTGCTGTTGATGCTGCCTATCGTGCCGCATTCAGTTCGTCAGACAACGCCATTGCTGCCGATGCCGCCACAGGAGCTACCAAGACCGACGGAGCCTGTGACGAGGCCGGCGAAAAGACTCCTGCTGCCGACTGCTGCGCTGAAGCAGGACAAGATGCTCAAACTACAGCCGAAGAAGCATAAAACACCAAAGGTATACCCCTAACAGAGATTTGTATTATGAGTAAAAACGCCAAAATACTTCTGAACGGTCTGGTAAACGAAAACCCGACCTTCGTGTTGCTGCTCGGTATGTGCCCGACGCTCGCAACCACCACATCCGCCATCAACGGCTTGTCAATGGGCGTAGCGACCACCTTTGTGTTGATCTGCTCCAACATTGTCATCTCGTTGCTCCGCAACCTCATCCCTGACAAAGTACACATCCCGGCATACATCGTCGTAATTGCCTCGTTCGTGACGGTGGTTCAACTATGCGTGTCAGCCTACATGCCGGCCCTGAACGACTCACTGGGACTATTCATCCCGCTGATTGTGGTTAACTGCATCGTTCTGGGACGTGCTGAATCATTCGCTGCCAAGAACGGCCCCGTTGCATCAATGATGGACGGCATCGGCATCGGTCTCGGTTTCACTTATGCCCTGACATTGCTCGGTATGATCCGTGAACTGCTCGGTACAGGAAAAGTCTTCGACGTGACTATCTTCTCCGAAGACTACGGCATGCTCGTGTTCGTGCTCGCTCCGGGAGCCTTCATCGCATTGGCTTACCTGATTGCTGTGGTCAACAAGATTCGCAACAAGTAGGCGGTCAAACAACAAAACAGTACAACTCCATAAACAACAGACAATATGGGATACTTATTGATTATCATAGCCGCCATACTGGTTAACAACATCGTATTCAGCCAGTTCCTCGGCATCTGCCCCTTCTTGGGCGTAAGCAAGAAATTAGACACAGCCTACGGTATGTCGGCTGCAGTCATCTTTGTGCTTACGCTGGCCACAATCGTGACTTATCTGATCAACCTCCTGCTTATCAAGTGGGAACTTGAGTTCCTGCAGACCATCGTGTTCATTCTTGTAATAGCAGCGCTGGTGCAGTTGGTTGAAATTATTCTGAAGAAGATTAGCCCGGCTCTGTACTCTGCACTCGGTATCTTCTTGCCGCTCATCACGACCAACTGCGCAGTGCTTGGTGTAGCCATCAATGTGGCCACAAAGAACTTCAACGCATATGGTCTGGACTATAACCTGCTTACCGGTACAATCTTCGCCTTTGCAACAGCTGTCGGCTACGGCTTGTCGCTCGTACTCTTCACTGGTGTACGTGAACAGTTGAAACTTGCCGACATCCCGGAAGGCATGCAAGGCACCCCCATCGCCATCCTCACCGCCGGCCTGCTGGCCATGGCGTTCATGGGATTCAGCGGCGTGGTATAAGACCCCGGCACATCAATAATCAGCAGACCGGCCATGCTTTCTATGACAATGGGAGCATGACCGGTCTGTCTGCTTTACAGCTCTGAGGCTGCATCTTTTTCTGCACTCCACACCACGCCCTCCACTCATCGGCAGCAACGCTGCCGCATAACCTGCGCCTGCAAAAAAAACATCCACACAGCCATTGGATGCATAGATATACGACTATAAACAAAAAAATGTACCTTTGCCGCATAATGTAAAATGCCGTATAAGTTGCTGCTATCACCCTGTGATGCAAAAAATCTTTTGGTAACCGGAAAACAACAACACCATGAAGTCCATTCGCATCTTGGATCGAACATTCTGCCCCTTTATTGACAGCGAAGAAATTCAGCGCGCCGTATGCCGCGTGGCTGACGAGATAAATCACGATTTGGAAGGACAAGACCCACTGTTTGTCAGCATCTTGAACGGATCGTTTATGTTCGCAGCAGACCTGATGAAGCACGTCAGCATTCCGTGTGAAATCACCTTCTGGAAACTGTCGAGTTATAGCGGAACATCATCGACAGGACAAATCAATGAGCAGATGCCGCTCCTGCAGAGTGTCAGAGACCGGAATGTTGTGATTGTAGAAGACATCGTCGACACCGGCTACACCATGCAGCACATTCTTGAAGCCATGCAGCGTGAAGGAGCACGTTCCGTTCGGATCTGCACGTTCTTCCAGAAACCGGAGGCCTTAAAGGTCAAGGATCTGAAAGTCGACTACGTAGCAATCAAGATTCCCAATGCCTTCATTGTCGGATATGGGCTCGACTACGACGGATACGGTCGCAACCTGCCCGACGTATATCAAGTTGAAGCATAATCGTTCGACTGGCAGGATTTCTCTTGTCCGAACATCTCTCATCAGCATACCAGGTATTAGAATAAGATAAAAAGACATGCTAAACATCATCATGTGCGGTGCTCCCGGATCCGGGAAAGGCACGCAAAGCCAACTTATGGTTAACAAATACAGGTTGGCTCATCTGTCAACAGGCGACTTGCTGCGCCATGAAGTCGCAACGGGCTCGGAATTAGGCCGGATGATTGAATCCTACACCTCTAAGGGTAATCTTATCCCAGACGAACTGATGGTGTCAATTCTCGCCAAACACATCGATTCACTGCCGTCTGATACTCCGGGTCTGATTCTTGACGGATTTCCACGAACGGTGGCTCAGGCAGAGGCACTGGAACAGATGTTGACCCAACGCGGTACGCAGACAGACCTGCTCATTGATTTAGATGTAGCACACGATGAACTCATCGGCCGCCTGCTAAACCGAGGAAAGACTTCCGGAAGATCTGACGACAATATCGATACCATTCGCACCCGGCTGCAAGTGTACGAACAGCAAACTCGTCCGGTCAGTGATTTTTATAAAAAACGAGGCAAACAAGTCCTTATCAATGGAATGGGGAGTGTTGACGACATCTTCGGACGCATCTGCGCCTGTGTAGATGCCCTCTGACCTCGCGGCCAATGCAATGCGTACAAATTGAGCCTCCTGTTGCCTCACGGATAAACCAAAAAACACAACAACGTGCCAAGTTCAAACTTCATCGACTACGTTTCCATCCAGTGCCGTTCAGGAAAAGGCGGTGCCGGATCGGCTCATCTACATCGCGCCAAGTACGTTCCCAAGGGAGGTCCGGACGGGGGTGACGGTGGGCGTGGCGGACACGTCATCCTACGCGCCAACAAAAATTTATGGACACTCATTCACCTGCGCTACACCCGACATCTTTTTGCCGAAGACGGACAGGCCGGTGGCGAAAGCCGTAGTTTCGGGCGTGACGGACGTGACCAGATTGTGGATGTGCCCTGCGGAACCGTGGCTTACGATGGAGATACCGGAGCCTATATCTGCGAACTGACCGAAGATGGTCAGCAGATTGTCTTGCTGCGCGGAGGACGTGGCGGGTTAGGCAACTGGCACTTCCGAACCGCCACCAATCAAGCACCGCGATACGCACAACCCGGCGAACCACGCACCGAACGCAACATCATCCTGCAACTCAAAGTACTTGCTGATGTCGGACTGGTAGGGTTCCCCAACGCCGGCAAGTCAACCCTGCTCAGTGTAGTAAGTGCGGCCCGGCCTGAGATTGCCGACTATCCGTTCACGACTCTTACTCCACAACTCGGCATCGTTTCCTACCATGACGGCCAATCTTTCTGCATGGCCGACATTCCCGGCATCATCGAAGGTGCTGCTGAAGGGCGCGGACTCGGACTTCGCTTCCTGCGCCACATTGAGCGCAACGCCCTTTTGCTCTTTATGATTCCGGCAGATTCAGCCGATATCTGCCACGAATACGATGTCCTGCTCAACGAACTTCGGCAGTACAATCCCGAACTGACAGAGAAGAACCGTATTTTAGCCATCACCAAATCCGACATGCTTGATACAGAGATGATGGAACAGATGAGGCCTCAACTTCCGACGGACCTGCCCGTCATCTTTATCAGCAGTGTCAGCGGACAGGGTATTGCACAGCTCAAAGACCTGCTTTGGAGCGAACTGCATAAAGATGGATACAAAAAGGTGGTTGAGATCTCCCACGTGCCGATTGACGTACACCATATCGAACGGCCTAAGACGGACGATGAGATTGAGGAGACTGATATTGAGCACACCATCTATCTGAATGAGCAAGAAGAGGAATGGGACTTGAGCAAGTATGAAAAATATGGGTGGGACACGCAGCATACCGAAGCCGATGCATCTTCCGCTGACGAAGGAACGGCCGTATCGGAAGAAGACTATGCTGACACCCAGTCTGAACCCGACTGATTCACACCCTCCAATAATCACACGCTGACACCACGACATCCATGCCTTTGGAAGCAACAGAAACAGCCTCCATACGAAACGTGATGCGATTGGCAGTGCCGGCCGTGTTGAGCAATGTGGCAGTGCCGCTGCTCGGGCTGGTTGACATCACCATCGTAGGCCACCTCAATTCTGCCAGCTACATTGGTGCGATTGCTGTCGGCACCATGATGTTCAACCTGATATATTGGCTGTTTGGTTTCTTGCGCATGAGTACTGGCGGATTTACTGCGCAGGCTCTCGGACAAAACGACCAGCAATCCATAATCTTTGTTCTCTTTCGCGCTCTGCTGACCGGACTTGTCGGAGCCGGACTGCTCCTGTTGTTACAACGCCCCATCGGGCAACTCGGCATGCGGCTCATCGGAGCATCGCCCGAGGTTGAATCCCTTGCCCTGAGATACTATCACATACTGATCTGGGGCGCACCGGCTGTGCTTTGCCTATATGGACTGAACGGGTGGTTTCTTGGCATGCAGAATGCCCGGTTTCCGATGTACATCACAATCTTTCAGAGTCTGTCCAACATCGGGCTGAGCCTGCTGATGGTCTATGGACTGAAGATGCAGATTGAGGGCGTAGCCTATGGCACACTGGCAGCGCAATATCTCGGACTGCTCATGGCCTCATGTCTGTGGTATGCCCGTTACGGACGCCGGAAAAGCACGACCCGGTTTGCCCAGATTGGGTGGCTTAAATGCTTTTTGCATGACGGGATGCATTTAGCGCAATGGCGCACTTTCCTACGTGTCAACCGTGACTTATTCCTACGCACACTCTGCCTCATCTTTGTCACGCTCTATTTCACGCATGTCGGCGCCTGTCAGGGCGATACACTCCTGGCAGCCAACACCCTGCTGATGCAGTTCTTCACGCTCTACAGTTATTTTATCGATGGCTTTGCCTATGCCGGCGAGGCCATTTGCGGCTTGTGCTTCGGACGAAAAGACCATGTTACACTACATCACGGAGTCCGCAATGTCCTCATTGTCGGTCTGACGTTAACAGCCTGTTTCGTCCTTCTGTATGCGCTCGCCGGCACACAGATTCTCGCCTTGCTCACCGACCATACCGCCGTTGCCCGACAGGCGGCAGATTATCTCCCATGGGTTGTTTTTGTCCCGCTTTGCGGCATGTACGCATTCCTTTTTGACGGAATCTTCTCCGGAGCAACGGCTTCTATGCAGATGCTCCTTTCGCTGCTGGCCGGGGCTATAGTCTTCTTTACCTTGCAGACCGTGCTTTTTGAGACAATGGCCAATCATGCTTTGTGGCTTGCTTTCGATGCCTATCTGCTGACGCGCGGTCTTGTGCTGCGGCTGTCCTGGCCGTCACTCTTGAAGCGCATCAGATAAGTCCGGCCGAACCACGTTGCCTTATGGCTGCTGCATGCGCCGGGCATTATCAAGCATAAAGTGAAGCCGATTGTAGATGTTGGCCTCCGACGTACTGCTGTCAAAATCAAGAAACAACAGGTTCAGATGCGGATAGAGCTGACGTAGGCGCTTCTCTATCCCCTTGCTGATGACATGATTGGCTATGCACCCGAAGGGCTGCAGGCTGACCACATTGTCCACTCCCGAAGCGGCACGATGACTGATTTCGGCCGGGATGCCCCATCCCTCACCAAAATCTCCCGCAAGATTGACAACACGCCGGGCGTGCCGGGCGTCATCAAAGATGTTTGAGAACGGACGGAACAGACGGAACGGCTGGCAGATCCGTTCATATTTCCTCACCACATGACGGATGTATCGATATATCATGTCTGTAATCCAGAGAGGCAGCCCTTGCTTCTTGAGGTGAAGTTCACGGTTGACGTGCTGCATGACAAATGTCGTTGTGAAGTAGCCACACAATGCAGGCGGAACAACTTCAACACCCTGCTCTGTGAGCCAGTTGACGACATGCTTGTGCGAGAAAGAATTGTACTTGACATAAATCTCGCCCACTACACCCACTGTCGGAACCTGCAGGTCCATGTCGGCCGCCATGCAAAACTCGCTCACAGCCTGCTCCATAAGCCTGAGCAGGTCATGCGCCCGATGCTTTTCCAACAGGGGTTGTGCAAGGTCGGTATACTTCTGTCGCAGACGTGCCGCCTCACCCTTCTGCTTCTCACGCGGCAAGGTCGCATAGTACAGTTTAGCCAAGCAGTCGGCATAAATCATGGCATAAATCACGATGCGCAGCATCTTCTGCCACGCCACCTGAAAACCCGGTTGTCTGGCCTGCACCCCCGATCCGATAGCCAGAGAAACCACGGGCACCTCTTGAAACCCGCCGGCTATCATCGCGTTCTTTATCAGTGAGTAATAGTTACTTGCACGACATTGTCCTCCGGTCTGTGTTATGATAACAGCCGTCCGGCTCAAGTCATACCGGCCGCTCTTCAGCGCACGCATGATGGACCCGACAATGATTGTGGCCGGATAACAGATGTCGTTGTTGGCATGTCGCAGCCCTTCTTCAGCATCTTCCTGACTCCCCATCGGCAGGCATATCAACCGGTAGCCCATGCTCTTGAACAACGCTGTCAGGAATTCCGAATAGCCTTCTGCAAAGTAAGGGGCAATCAGCGTACGCATCCTGTCGGACTCTTCAAACGGTTTTGTGTCTTGAGCAATCGAGCCATGTGCCGCATGCCCCTGTGCCGCTGTCGGGTCGGTGCTGCGGTCTGCCTCTGCCAATGTTCCGGCCATACGGACGCTCTCCACCATCGAACGCACACGCAACCGCAGCGAACCGATGTTGTTCACGTCGTCAATCTTGAGTATGGTCAGGTTCTTGCCGAACCGATTCAAGATCGCTGCAACCTCGTCAAGAATAAAGGCGTCCGGGCCACAGCCAAACGACGTCAGTTCAACCATGTGCAGCCCCTCATAGTCTGTCTTTCCACAGAACCATGCCGCCTTGAAGATTCGATTCGGATAGGCCCACTGGCTCACAGCATTGACTTGCTCATAAACTTCTGCCCCAGCCTGTGCCGCCACGTTTTCCGTAATCACATCTATCCCCATCTCGGCAATGGCATCGGCTATCTTATGCTGCACCAACGGATCGATATGATACGGACGAGCTGCCAGCAGTATCACCATGCGCTTCTCGTTTCGGGCATCGGTCAGCACCTGCATGGCCCGGTCGGTGAGTGAACGCAGATAGTTCTCCTGCACGCCCCACGCTATATCAACTGCCTTTAGAGCCGTCGCGCGGTCAATACCCAACGTATGCAGGTAGGCCGAGCATGACGCTCGAAGCAGATCCGGATCAGAGAACGTTATGACCGGTGCATCAAGTGGAATCCGGCTCCGATGCTCCGGATCCATCGCACTCCTGATTACATCGCTGTATCCGGCCACGATGGGGCAGTTGTACGAGTTGTTGCTTCGCTTGTCTTCTTTTTGCTCGTAGACGACATAGGGATATAATATCCGGTCGACCTGTCTGCTGATCAGGTCATTGATATGACCATGCATCAGTTTGGCCGGAAAACATATATTGTCTGCCATAACACTGCGCAGGCCTGTCTCGTAGAGCCTGTTGGTGGAAGGCCTCGACAGCACGGATTCAAATCCACAACATTTCAGCAAAGCCGACCAGAACGGATAGTTCTCATACATACCCAGGGCACGCGGAATACCGATACGCATCGGGTGTTCCTGACTGATGAGGGGCCTGATGTCTGCCGGCTTGAACAGCAGCGCATATTTTTCGGCCATCATGTTGATTCCGCGACGCTGTCCTTCAGCCCTGTTGGAGTAGACTTTCTCACAGTTATTGCCTGCGAAAAAAGTGTTGCCGTTCTGAAATCGGAAGAGCCGCACGTGGCAATGGTTTTCACAACCCGGACAGGTCTCAAACGCCGATTCGTAAGTGTTGGCGTTGAGCAGTTGCGAGAGGTTTCGTTCGTCTTTCATCATCTGTTTGTCACGTTCAGTCAGCCTTTTGATTACGCAGATATTGTTGCCGTGCATAGAGCGCACAGCCGTATGCCCCCATCAGTTCTGGAATGTCAGAGAAGGTCACACTGCACCCCGTCAGACGTTCCAGAGCACGTGTGATGCTGTGGTTCTTAAACGTTCCGCCCTGCACGACGATATGCTCTCCCAGTTCTTCCGTACGCTTGAGTTTCATCACCTTGAACAGACAGTTCTTCACCACCGAATAACTGAACCCGGCAGCGATGTCTTCAACCGAAGCGCCCTCGCGCATGGCCTGCTTGACTTTGCTGTTCATGAACACCGTACAGCGCGTTCCCAGATCGCATGGATGCTGTGCAACGCACGACAGGTGGGCAAACGTGCCAATATCGTAGCCCAGCATGTTGGCAAATGTCTCTATGAAACTCCCGCAGCCGCTTGAGCAGGCTTCGTTGATTTCCATGCGGCGTATGCTGCCATGCTCCACAAAGATGGCCTTCATGTCCTGACCGCCGATATCCAGCACGAAACTTACCCGGGGCTCTACCTGCCTGGCTGCCATGAAGTGTGCCATCGTCTCCACGATGCCATGCTCCATGTTGAACGCAGCTTTGATCAGGCTCTCACCATAACCGGTGACACAACTCGAGGCGATGACGATATGTTCCGGATGACCTACCGACTCGCGGAGTTCGGCCAACGCATCGGCGAATGCCTGAAAGCTGTCGCCTCTGTTATGACGGTAACTGCTGTAAGCCAGCCGGCCCGCCTGATCGAGCAATACCAGCTTGGTGGTTGTACTTCCGGAGTCAACCCCCATGAAGTAGCGCATCGGACGTGTGTCATCCAGTCGTGTACGCTCCACGCGATACACCTGTTTTTGTTCTTTCCATTCGCCGTAGGCTGCTTCGGAGCCAAAAAGCGGTTCCAGCCGGCCGGCGATGTCGGCCGGCGATGCGTCTTGCGCTTTACGGAGCAGGGCTAACAGGCGCATCAGGCGTACGGGCTGCACGTCCTGCGCTTCTGCCAGCAGTGCACAGCCGATGGCCGGCACGAGGTGTGCATGATCCGGAAGGAAGCACGCATCGGCCTCGACCCCCATGACCCGCACAAAGTGCTTGCGCAACTCCGGCAGGAAAGCAAACGGACCTCCACAGAGCATCACCGACGGGCGGATGTCCATGCCGCGTGCCAGCGACCCCATCACCTGAAGTGCTACCGCATTGAAGACCGATGCCGCTATATCTGACCGACTTACATTGCGGCTCATCAGGTTCTGGATATCGGTCTTTGAGAACACGCCACACCGGGAGGCTATCGGATAGATTGTTGTCGAGCGGGCCGCCAGTGTGTTGAGTTCTGCGGTCTCCACGCCGAGCAGAGAGGCTGTCTGGTCTATGAAAGCTCCCGTTCCGCCGGCACAGGAGCCGTTCATGCGTATATCCGGCACTTTGCCCTCCTCAAAGAAGATCATCTTGGAGTCTTCGCCTCCCATGTCGATAAACGTGTGCACATCAGGATAGCGTGTGCCGACGGCTTTGGCTGCCGCAATCACTTCCTGAACAAACTTGAAGTCCATCCGTTCGGCATATCCCATGCCCACAGAACCTGTGAGCACTATCTGAAGCTGGCAGTCGCCCAGACGTTCGTAAAGCCTGGTGGCTTCGATGAGTGCCGTGCGGCGTATGTCGGCATTGTGCCGCCGGTAGTCGCTGAACACGAGCTGCCCCTGCCGGTCGAGCAGGGCTGTCTTGAGCGTCGTCGAGCCGATGTCTACTCCGAGGCGGTATGTGTCGGTTGTGGTATGCATCAGGAGGGTGTTGCTGTTGTCTTCGTCTCTTCCGAATCCGGTGCAAGACGTTTTCTGATAATGCACAGGTTCTCCTCACGCCTGAGGGCAAGGAAGTGACGCCGCTCACCGAAGTTGTCAGCATAGGCCTGGACGTAAGGCTGAATGACGACGGCGCAGATATTGAGCTGCACGATGTTCATCAACAGCATCACAGCATCGATACGCGCCATGTGGCCTGCATCTGCCTCGCTGTCAAGTGCTTCCTGCATGGGCTGAAGCACCTCTTCTTTCAACTTGTCCAGATGAGTCATCAGCTGCTCCATGCGCGAGGGCTTGCAGAGCACCTCAGTCAGCAGCAGACGGCTCATGCCCGGATTATCGGCCAGAAAATCAAAATGCTTGCCCGCAGCGCACACGATCTGCTCCACAAGCGGCAGCGTGCTGCCGTTGAAAATGTCGACCAGCGCACAGCCAAACAACTGCATCTTTTGCTCGAAGATTCTGTTAAACAGGTTCTCTTTGGTCCTGTAATAGTAGTGGAGCAAAGCGTGGTTGACGCCTGCCCGATTGGCAATGTCGGTCGTTTTTGTGCCCTCGAAACCATGAAGCAGGAACTCCTGTTCAGCGGCTTCAAGAATAATCTGTTCTGTGTTTCGTCCGGTTGTTTCCATGCTTCTCTTGACGTATTTAACAGTGTTGTTAAACAAGGCTGCAAATATAGAATGTTTTTTGAGTTCCGCCAAACCGGAGGCGGCATCGCTCCATATCGCTCGCGCTTTGCAGATGCTTTGGGTGAGGGGTGTGAAAAACCCGTGTCACCACGCTTGCACGAAGCCGATGACACGGGTCATGATTGTCTGCTTTGTTCAGAATGTCTATTTCTTCAGCGCCTTGTTGATCGGGCTGCTTGAGATCAGCACGTAGTCTCCCGGAATGAGGTGAGCATAGAAGTCTCCCTTATATTCAGCCACCATCACGGGTTTCTTGTCACTCTGGCGAAATTTGACCAGACGCGTCTGTGCTTCGGGCCTCATGCCTTCAACACTGATGCGGTCAATGTCGCGGAATCCGACCACATACCTGTAGGTCTCGTCTAACTGAAGCAATTGATTGTCTTCGGTGCCAATGGAGTCGGCTGCCAGTTTGTCTGCTGCATGAACAGCATTACCGGCCAACATCATGGCCACCATGATTAACATCTTTTTCATACCTAAAAAAATAAAACAGATAAAAGGTTGTCCCTACTCGCTCACGGATTTTCGGAACCTCCGACATCTGGTAGGAGCACGGATGCGTGACCGCTGTCGGGTCTTGTTTTTGCCTTGCAAACGGCGCTGCCTTGCAGTGCCTCACATCCTCTTTGTGTTCCCTCAAATGCGCTGCAAAGGTAGGGAGTATTTTTGATTATGCAATAAAAAAGATGTTTTTAAGCATGATTTTCATCGCTATAACGATATATACGGATGAAATATGCGTCCGACAAAGGTACTTTCAGAGGATGAACTGGGCG
>JAFUXZ010000185.1 GCA_017470795.1 Paludibacteraceae bacterium | reverse complement strand
TTGAAGAACCTGCAATGCGGTAGGCATACTCGACATACCATTTCCTGGACATGTCGCCTTTACGGTCGTTCAGGTGCGGGTAAGTTATGATCGTTGTTGTCATGGTTTCTGTTCGTTTTCAGATTAAAAATAGGCGCGTAGTGATGATACACCTGCAAACACAAAAAGGCCATTATCACAACATTTAACTGTTACGATAATGACCTAAATGTGGAGCGTAGGAGACTCGAACTCCTTACCTCAACACTGCCAGTGTTGCGCTCTACCAGATGAGCTAACGCCCCGCAATTGCTGCGCAAAGGTAATGGCTTTTTCTGATACACGCAAATTTTTCTTACATTTGCACAATTTAATGCAAACAACCCCATGAAGGGCTTCTGATAGAATAAGATATATGACTGATAAATTAGTAAATGTCGCAGTTCAGGTCTTGCCGACATGCGAAGGGAAAAATACCTATGACATTGTGGATGAAGCAATAGCGGTGATTGCGGAATCAGGATTACCTTATCGTGTGTGTCCATTTGAAACGGTGGTGGAAGGTACGTATGGTCAGGTGATGGATGTTGTTCAACGTGTTCAGGAGGCATGCTATCAGGCAGGAGCAGAGAAGATAATGTGTTATGTGAAAATACAATCATCTGCCCGAGAGGATGTACGTATTGCAGATAAGATTGAGGAACGTGGATATTGAGTCTGGCGGATTTTTCTGTGGGTGTCCAATACGGATTGATGCGGATTGATACAAGAGATTCCTGACAAAGAGATGTAAAGCCGACATTATATGAATATCTTTTCCTGGCTATTCGTTTATTTGATGGCTGCATCTATTGCAGAGTTCGCTTTGCAGCGTGACTATCCGAAGATATGTCAGCAGTTGTATGGCCTGTCGTTTGCGGTGGCATTGTTTGTTGTACTTATCAAGTATTATTACGGGTCTGATATTGGGGCGTATATCTTGTGGTATGATAAAGCAGGTGATTTTGGGCAAACCGCTTCGCGTGCTTATGTGGCTCGTTCAGAGATTTTGTTCTTCTACTACCTTGATATTTGCAAGCGGTTACATCTGACTTTGTGGATGTCAACGATTCCGCTTACGCTACTATACTTTTTCTCAATCGCACAGTTGTTTAAATCACTGAAGCGTTTTAAGGTCTTTGCACTCACGCTACTCATGATTCTTGATTTCAATTTGATTGTTCTGGAAGCGCGTCAGTGTATGGCAGTCTCGTTTGTTATCCTTGCTGTCTTGTCTGCAGATAAGCGAAAGTATGCTTTGTCGTTGTTATTGTTGCTCATGGCAACTTTTTCACATAAGTCAGGTTTGCCGATGGCAGTCATCATAGCAATCATGATGCTGCTTCGGAGTGTCAAAATTGATCATAGTGTATATTGGGTTGCCTTGGTTATTCTGACGTTTGCGGTCTTTCTTCCGAATGACTTCGTGTCAGGAATCCTGGCGAAGGCGCACGTGCTTTCGAGCGAACGAAGTCAGTCGTTATTGCACCATGCGGGAACGACGGTCCGTTTTCAGGCTGTTTTGGCTGTTTATCTGTTGGCAATGTTGTGTATGGCTCTGTCAAAACCGGCATGGAAGACGGATACTGAACGATGGGCTTGGATTGTATTGTTTGGGTTTGTCCTGTTGGCAGTGTTGTACCGGAATTGGTTTTTGGTTAATCGTCTGCGCTCCTATCTGTTGCCGTTTATGATAGTATACGCTTTCAATATGGTAGACGAGAACCATGTGGATCAAATAGTCAGCCAGGTTACGGCTTGTGTGCTGTTTTTGTTCTGTGTTTATTCCACATACAAGTACAGCGCAGGTCTATCAAAACCCGAAGGTATAACGAGTGCAGATTCTACAGTTCTTGAGCGTTTCAGTCATTCTGAAGAGGAACTGCGTGCGCGTCAGGCAGAGCGTGCAAGGTACTATTGGAATCACTACTATACGAAATACTATCAAAGTGAACAGTGATAGCATCAAAGGTTAGATATGCTGCAGATTTTGATGGCTACATATAATGGAGAGCAATATCTGGAACAACAGATATCATCTATTCTGAATCAGACCTATTCCGCATGGCAATTATGCATTGCTGATGATGGCTCAACAGATGCTACGCTGGACATTGTGGAGCGCTATTGCAATCTGTATCCACAGAAAATCAAGCGCATTGACTCTCCGTCTCGTCAGGGAGTATTACGTACGTTTGAAACATTGCTCCAACATGCGACGGCAGACTATGTGATGTTTGCCGACCAGGATGATGTGTGGATGGAAGACAAAATACGACTGACATTTCAGGAAATAAATAGTCTGGAGCATACTTATTCGTCAGATGTGCCGTTATTAGTACATACGAATATGACTACAGTTGATAGCGAACTGCATGTGTTGGCTGCCGATTTTTGGCAGTCGGCTCGCTTATCGCCGAAAGTGTTGGATAAGGATCCACGCCGGTTGGCGATTTGCAACTGCGTAACGGGATGTACTGTTATGCTTAATCGTGCAGCCATCAATGTGGCACTTCCATTCCCTGATAATGTAGTATATCATGATGCATGGCTGGGGCTCAGTACCTCTTTATGCGGTCATGTCGGATATGTCACTCAACCCACAATGCTATACCGACAACATCAGCATAATCTTGTTGGGGCGCGGCCGTATAGTTTCTCTTTCTTCGAACGTCTGATACACATCCCTCGTCTGATTCGGCGAGACAGAGTGCTGTATCATGCAGCTCACCCTCAGGTGTTTCATAACTGGTTTCACTTTGCTTGCTGCAAGGTCAGGCATTTTGTTCTGTTCCACATTTTTAATTCATGAAGATAGTTTATCTCATAGAATGGATGTATAACTCGGCCGGCATGGAGCGTGTGACGGCCAATAAGGTTAACTACTGGGCAGATTATGGCCATGACGTCTTACTTGTCACGACTGATCAGCAGGGGCGTCCGGACTATTATCCGCTTCGTCCTTCGGTAAGGCGAATAGATCTCGCCGTCAACTTTGAAGCGTATCAGGGACTACCGATTGCACGTCGTGTTCTTGCCTACCTGAAGAAGAGTAGTGAGCTCAAGAAGAAGCTCCGTGAACTGCTGATGAAAGAGCGTCCGGACGTGTGTGTATCACTAATGCTGAAAAGTGCGTGTGTACTGTACCGGATAAAAGATGGAAGCCGCAAGGTGATTGAGCACCATTTCTCACATCAATATGCTCAACAGTTCTCCGATACGTTCAATCGACATGGGCTTAATCGTTTTATCTATGCATTAAGTGGACGTGTGGAAGCGCATTACATTAAGAAATACGAACATTTTGTGGTTCTTACAGAGGAAGATAAACGTCTGTGGGGAAGCCGGTTTAAGAATATCTGTGTCATCCCCAACAGCCTTTCGTTCATGCCTCAAAGTAAAGCCGCACTTCAGAATAAAGTGGTTCTGGCTATAGGTCGTTTAGACTATCAGAAAGGCTTTGATTTGCTCCTTGATGTGTGGAACTCATTGCAGCCAACGCCGTGGCAGTTGCATATCTATGGCGATGGTCCACTTAAATCGGATCTTGAAAACAAGATTCGTACATTGCATCTTCAGAATGTGAGCCTGTATCCTCCTACACATGAGATACAGGATGTTATGTTGGAGTCTTCTGTCTTTGTGTTGAGTTCTCGCTTCGAGGGCTTCCCGATGGCATTGATAGAGGCTCTTGCATGTGGGCTTCCTGCTGTTTCGACCGATTGTCCATGCGGACCTGGTGAGATTATCAGAGATGGCAGGGACGGCTATGTGGTTCCACTCAATGACTTAAAAGCGTTTGCTAACCGAC
Organism: Paludibacteraceae bacterium; assembly: GCA_017470795.1. Taxonomy (GTDB): domain Bacteria; phylum Bacteroidota; class Bacteroidia; order Bacteroidales; family Paludibacteraceae; genus RGIG4928. The sequence continues at coordinate 4,284 of JAFUXZ010000185.1, read as the reverse complement.
TCAAGGCTTTAATGACCGATGATGTTCTGCGCCGTCAATTAGGAAGTGCGGCAGCATGCAGTGTTCAACGTTTCTCCGAAGCGGAGGTGATGCTTCGTTGGGAGAGGTTATTCGGCATCTCATAACAAGATTAACATGAAGCGGATTTTATTCTATTCGAGTACGCAAGACAAGCGTATGTTCTCCATACAGAGTTTTTATCAGAACGACATACGTATTCTGAAGGACTTGGGTTACGAGGTTATTTTGAGCAATAGGTTGAGAGACTTTTTGCGCTTCTCGAAGTATGATGATGCGTTCATATATTTCTACCGCTATGGCTTGTTTGGGGCTTTGATAGCAAAGATTGCGCGGAAACGTGTTTTCTTTACCGGTGGAATCGACTATATGGATAAGAACTTTGCCAATCGGCGGCAGCGGTTCATACAGCGCCTGTTCTTCCGGCTCTGCTACCGGTTGTCGAACAAGTGTTTTGTCGTGTCTACTTCTGATATGGCAAACATCCGTCAGATGTATTCTCATCAACCGGTCAAATGTGTTGTCTGTCCCCATGTTATAGATGTTCATTCGCTTCAGTATAGTCCTGAAAAACAGAAGAAAAAGAAGCAATTCCTGACCATGGCGTGGATGGGAGCAACGGATAATGTGTATAGAAAAGGAGTTGATCGTGCAATCTATATTTTTGAGATTATTCACAAGCGTTATCCGGAATATACGCTCTATATTGCCGGACCGGGTGGAAGAGGGAGCGCTTTGGTAGAAAGCATTATCTGGGAGAAGCATCTTGAAGACAGCATCAAGTTGTTGGGTGCAGTCAGTGAGGAAGAGAAGAATCAACTGATGCTTGAGAGTGCATACTACTTCCAGATTTCGACTTATGAGGGCTTTGGCATTGCGGCGGCGGAGGCTCTTGCTGCAAATTGTATGGTTATTCATAGTGGCCGGGGCGGACTTGCGGATGCTGTGGGAAGTCATGGTCTTCTGGTTGAAGATATTGATGATTTTGAAGCGGCCGCGCAGTTGATTATGGATGATATGCAGTATGATAATGATGAAAATCGCAGAAAGCGTCAGCAGAACGGGGCTTTGTACGTGGCGGAGAATTTTGCATACTCACGACGTTTGGGCGATTTCCGTACTCATATTGGAGATGCACATGACAACCGGTAAATATGCTTCCGGTCTGGAGTACGACGCCCTTCGTCATGGGGAGGTAGATGTCCGGCAAGCATAGGGGGAGGTAACAGACTAAATACAGATTCGTTAATCGTTCATAAGTCGCATACAGGCATGATGGCTCCGATAGGCATCTTTGATTCCGGATATGGTGGACTGACCATCCTTGAGAAGATACGCGCTCACTTGCCCCAGTATGACTATATCTATCTGGGAGACAATGCCCGTGCGCCTTATGGAACACGGTCGTATGAGGTCGTCTACCATTACACGCGGCAATGCGTGGAGCATTTGTTCGAGATGGGGTGCAGGTTGGTTATTCTCGCATGTAACACAGCGTCAGCAAAAGCTTTGCGTACAATCCAGCAGCGTGATTTGCCGCAGCTGGCTCCAGACCGAAGGGTACTCGGCGTGATACGTCCAACGGTAGAGGCTGTCGGGCAGGTTAGCGTTACGCGGCATGTAGGCATTCTTGCAACCCCGGGAACGGTGCTGTCGGCTTCGTATCCCATCGAGATCAGCAAACTGCATGCTGATATCAAGGTGAGCCAGCAGGCCTGTCCCATGTGGGTGCCGTTGATAGAGAACGATGAGCATCAATCGCAGGGGGCAGATTATTTCGTGGAGAAATATACGCAGATGTTGCTCCGGCAAGATGCTGATATAGATTCTATTGTGCTTGCATGTACGCATTATCCTTTGTTGCTTGAAAAGATTGCGAAGGTCGTGCCGCCGCATATCCGCCTGATTACACAGGGGCAGATTGTGGCTGAGCGGCTGGCTGACTATCTGATGCGTCATCCCGAAATTGATCAGTGCTGTCAACGTGGCGGGAGATGTCAGTACTACACCACAGAATCGACAGACAAATTCAGTCGTTCAGCCCGCATCTTTTTGCAGGAGGATATAGTGGCGGAGCATGTGGAACTTGTATAGATGACAGAAATCTGAATACACCATCATACACCAATAATCAATCGAACAATCATGAAACGCATTCTGATTTTATGCTGCTCTGCTTTTTTGCTGTTTGCATGCAGTAAGAAAAGTGTGACGGTCAGCAATTCTGCAGTAACGGCGATAACCGTTGATGCCCGTTATGATAACCCGGATAATGCATACCATGCTTTGCTGGCTCCGGTAAAGGCATCTGTGGACAGCCAGATGAATATCGTCATAGGTCATGCCGAACGCAACATGACCGGTCACCGTCCGGAGAGCCTGTTAAGCAACTGGGAGTCTGACGCTATCCTCGAAATCGGTTCTGAAATGCTGGGGCGTCCTGCTGATGTGGCAATAATGAATATGGGCGGCATTCGCCGTGACATGCCGGCAGGTGACATCACGGTGGGACGCATCTATGAGTTGATGCCGTTTGAGAATAAGGTCGTCTTTATTGAACTGTCAGGTGCAGATCTGGACTCGTTGTGTCAGAATTTTGCCGTAGCCGGAGGGCAGGGTGTTGCCGGGATGAGTTTTGCAATCAGTCATGCACGTGCCACAGATATCCGGGTGCAGGGAAACCCCATAGACCATGAGCGTACGTACACAATCGTGACGAGCGATTATCTGGCCGGAGGTAACGATCAGATGGAGCCCCTTCAGAAAGGAGTGCTGACCAAGACCGACAACACGCTGCGTGACCTGTTTATGCAGAAGGTGATGCGCGAGACTGCGGCTGGCCGTAATGTGGATGCACAGCTTGATGGGCGCATCGTTTATTATGATGCAGCATCTGAGATGCGTGCCGACTGAAGTTTAACCTACTAAAACATGTTCATTGATATGAAGAAGATATTGACAATAACGGCAGTCATGGTGCTGTTCGCAGCCTGCCGGCCACAACAAGACCATCTGATTATTCTGCATACGAACGACACGCACAGTCAGGTCGAACCCTTTGGCACAGATGCCGATGAACCATTTACAGGACGTGGTGGGTATGTCCGTCGTGTGCAGTTGCTTGATGAGATTCGTGCCGCTGCCGGTGATACGGCAATGCTGCTGCTTGATGCAGGCGACTTTTGTCAGGGAACTCCTTATTTTAATTTGTATCATGGCCGTGTCGAACTGCAGGCAATGAATGCCATGGGTTACGATGCTGCCACGCTTGGAAACCATGAGTTTGACAACGGCGTCGATACGTTGGCTGCCGTGCTCCGGACGGCTCAGTTTCCTATCGTATGTGCCAATTATGATGTGACGGGAACACCGCTTGAAGGCCTTGTGAAACCTTATGTGGTCGTAGAGCGTGGCGGCTTGAAGATAGGCATCTTCGGCATGGGTGTGAATCCGTATCAGCTGATTGACACGAAGAACTTCAAAGGGGTCTCCTATCTTGATCCTGTCGAGACAGCCAGACGGATGATTGACCAGCTGAAGGGTGAGTTGCATTGTGACCTTGTTGTTATGTTGTCGCATCTTGGATATGAGAACACAATCACCAATGCAGGCGATGAGGTGGTGCTTGCCAATACGCATGGCATTGATGCTGTCGTGGGCGGGCATACACACAAGTTGGTTACCACCCATGTGACCGACCTGAACGGTGATACGATACCTGTCGGCCAGATGCGAAAGAGCGGCATCTTCCTTGGCCGTATAGATTTGCATCTGTAATTTCTGTCGTGCATGCGCAGAACAAGGCCGGCCATCGGAGCATGATGCTCTGGTGGCCGGTGCTTATTGTTTATACGGATGATGCGTTGTCTCCTGCTATTCGCCCAGTTGGTTACGAAGCGGATTGGCGTACATCTTCAACAGGCACGTTCGCAGAAAAGCTTCGTCTTTATCAGGTAGGTCGATGCGACCGAGTTGTCTGTTGAAGTATTGCTCAACCTGCTGTCGGTCCTGCTCGGTGTATTGCGCGGCAAAGCGGTGTTGTCCGGTCAGCTGGTCGTATGCAATCATATTGATGGGGTGTATGGCGTATGCAGCGAAAATCTGGCGGTCAATAAGATGTGCAACCTGCTGTGCCAGCAGGTGTTTGTCGGTGGTCTGCTCTGATAGTTGCATAACGGCCTGGTCGATACACGGCGTGAAGTGATAAGTGACATGTCCTTTGTATCCCGTCACACCAACAGACATGCTGGTCATGTCGTCTGCTGT
>JAFUXZ010000021.1 GCA_017470795.1 Paludibacteraceae bacterium | reverse complement strand
GAGCGATTCGTACGGGATGTTGGTAGTCTGCATGGAGTAGTACTTGTAGCGTGAACTCTGGAAACTTACACCCGCCATCACGTTCAGGTTATGCGCCCGATTGAAGGTCTTCTGGTAAGTCATATAGTCTTCGTTCAGCCATGTGTTGCGTTCGTAAGTGCCAAATGTGGCATTCACTTTGTTGGTCGAGACGGGAGAGCCATAGCGTGTGCGGCTGTTGTTGAAAGTCTCGTTGCGGCGGCTGTTGATTGTGTAGCCTCCGGTAGCACGGATCTTGAGACCCTTAAGAATTTCGTACTCAAGAAAACCGTTGAACTGCGTGTTATCAGTCGTCACTTTGCGGTATTCGTTCTGGAGCGACCTGATTGGATTGAAGCGGTAGTCGTTGGCAGCGTTGACGTTGTCGTCCGTATCGTTATCAATGAGGTCCTGAAGCGCGGTTCCGGGCTGCGTCACCGGTCGATAGCCCCACACACTGTAGAAGAGGTTGTTCATACCGCTATACTGGCTCTGCGACGGAGAGCTTCCCAACGAGGTAGCGCGACTGAAGTTGACAGTCATGTTGGCGGTCATCTTCTTTTTCTTTACCCGCAGGCCTGCGCGTCCTTGGAAGCGGTTGTAGTTGCTGTTCAGAACCACACCGTCCTGGTCGAAGTAGCTCAGTGAGGCATTATAGCGCACGTCCGTGTTGCCTCCGGTGAGCGAGATGCTGTGATTCTGCTGCCATGCGTCGCGGAAGATGAGATCCTGCCAGTCATACTGATCGGCGTTGCGGTAGTCGTCAAGCGTCGGACGGTAGTCGAGTCCTTTGAGGCTGTAAAGATTGGCAAAGTAGTTGCTCGGGATGCGGCCGTACTCGGTCATGACATCATTGCCAGTGGCATAATAGCCATAGTGGGTCTGCATTTCGGCAGTGGTGTACATTTCTTCCTGAAGGCGCATGAATTCATAGGCATCCATCAATGGGATGGTGCGTGATACGCGCTGCACGCCGAAACTGCCGTCATAGCTCACCACAGGTGCGCCGATGGTACCGTTCTTTGTTGTTATGATGACCACACCGTTGGCTCCACGCGAGCCATAGATGGCTGTTGCAGAGGCGTCTTTCAAAATGTCGAGGCTCTCTATATCGTTCGGATTGATGGTTGATGCGGCCTCAGCATCTTCGACAGGGAATCCATCGATGACGTAGAGCGGCGAGTTGTCTTGGGTGACGGAGTTGTTACCGCGGATGACGATGTTCATCGTGCCGCCCGGTGTTCCTTCACCCGAGCTGACGGTCACACCGGCCACACGGCCTGCCAGTGCCTGGTCGAAACTTGACACGGGGGCTTTGAGCATGTCGTCGATGTTCGCCTTCGCAACGGATCCTGTCAGGTCGCGTTTGCGTACGTCCTGATAGCCTATTACGACCACTTCATCAAGTGCCTGTTTGTCTTCACGCATCAGGATTGACATCGGTCGCTTGGTTTCAGCTTGCTTCTCCACGTTCTGATAGCCGAGGTAGGAGAATACGAGGATGTCAGAGTTCTTGTTAATCTGGAGACTGAACTTACCGTCCATGTCGGTGATGGTCCCTTTGGAGGTCCCCTTGACGACGACGTTCACACCTATCAGGGGCTCGTTCTGATCGTCAACAACAGTTCCTCTGACGATAATCTGCGCGAATGCCGTTGTCAAGCTGCCGGCAAGCAGGCAGATAATAAGGTATATTCTTTTCATAAGGTGGGTTGATGATGTTTGTTGCTTAGTCCTGCGGCGGGCGGTCAGGCCCGCCGCAGGTGGATTCGGAGTGTGGGCGGAGACGGTTCTCCGCCCTGTTTAGGTATTATGGAACAAGGACTTTCAGTGTTGCATCATTGACACGGACGATGTACAGTCCGCTCTCGATGCTGATGTGTTGCGTCAGGCTTTCGGCGCGCATGCTGTTGATGAGTTGTCCGGTCGTGTTGTAGACGCGGATCATGTCACCCTGCTGCAGGCCGGCGAGTCGGATTTCGTTCTGCAGGCCGATGATCTGATACTTATCGGCTGCGGTCTGTGCTACTCCGGCGCCGGGGTTCCACGTAAGGCTGATCTGTGCATCCTGCGTGCCGGCGATGGTCAGTTTGCCGTCATCGCCTACCTGGTCGGTGATGTCAACGGTCTCGCCGTCGAAGGTCAGTCCGCCGTCGGTAGAGTAACTCAGGGTGACGCGCATCGGCGTATCGTCATTGGCCAGGATGTAGATCACGAGGTCCTGTCCTTTGGCAACGCTCATGGTGCTGCCGCCGTCAAGCTCGATTCCTTCTTCGGTATAGATCATACCCGGAAGCTGGTCGTAGTTGGCGATGACGATGTTGTAGTACGGGAGTTCGTAGCATCCGATGTCGAATGCGCCGCCTTGCGGGCGTCCGATGCCGTCGAGGTCGATGACGTAGTCGTCATCTGCCGATCCGGTGTTGACGCATGGTGAGTTGTAATTCAGATGCCAGTCGGCGTTCTCCAGTTCGGCAATGAACATGGCGCGGTCGGCGTCGCTGAATGTACCGTCTATTGAGCCGATGAAGGTGGACGGTTTGACAAACTTCGGACCGCTTCCTACACCGAAGGTGGGCTCGTCAACGTCACCGTTGGAGTTGTTCGACGAGAATTGGAAGTTGCCTTGTATGTCCCAGTTTTTGTCTTCTGACAGCGGGTTGTAGACGGCGTTGTTATAGATGCGGGTGTTCGTGCCTGCTACGCCGCCGAAGCTCGTCGGTGTTACGCCTGTGTTGTCGGTTGCGCCGCCCCAGACGATGTTGTTGCGTATCAGGGTGTTCTGGCCGCTGGTGGTTGCCATGTAGACGTTGCCGACGTTCTTCACAACGGTGTTGTTGACAAACAGGTGGGGCTTGAGGTAGATTGCTGTTGCTCCGGAGTTGTTGTAGACGAGGTTGTTGCTAATCTCGCTGACGTTCTGGCCGTTGTCATAGATGGCTCCGCCGGGCTTGAGGGCGTCACCGTCAACAGCGGAGTTGTTGTAGATGGTATTGCCTACGATGTAGTAGGGGGTCGATCCCTGGCAGTTGATAGCTCCGCCGCGTATGTTCGACGTGTTGCCCACGATGGTGTTGCCTTCGATGTGGATGTTGTAGCCGTTACTGCTGGTGTTTGCGCAGATGCCGCCGCCGCCATTGGCATTGAGGGTCTGTTTGTTATTTTCTATCAGACAGTTGTACACGTCGCCGGCCGGATAGATCTGTATGCCGCCGCCGGCTCCGTTGATGGCCGAGCAGTTGCGCACGATACTGTTCTTGAGCGTCACGTTGTAGTTGGTGCGGATACCGCCGCCGTTGCCTTCGATATAGCCGTTCTGGAGTACCACACCATCGATGACGATGGCCTGCTCCATTGCTTTGTTGGCTGTCATGCAGGCGGTCTTGTTATCGCCGTCGATGATGGTCAGATTCTGATATTCCCAGGGCTTGCCTCCCTCTACCATCGGGCGTTCTGACGGGTCATTTTCTGTTCCTGCAAAGCCTCCGTAGATGCTGATACTGTCGTTGAGTGTGATGATGCTCTCTATCACGTAGTGACCGCCGGCAATCCATACGTCCTGACGGTTCTTGTCGTCAGCGCGTGCGGTGCGGATGGCGCGGTGGATGTCGCCCATGGCGTTCTCCCACGTGCTGCCGTCGCCTGTGCCGCCGGCTTTGACATGCACCGGTCCGTTGATGACCACGATGGGCACTTCGTCGACAAACTTAACCACGATGGCAGCGTCGGCGGTGAGGGTCTCGGTGGTGTAGACGCCTTCGACGAGGCTTGCGGTTACGTCAGTGCCGTTGACCGTCACGCTGCCGACCTTGAAGCCTTTAGCGGGCGTGATGGTGAGCGTCATGGCCACGTCTTTGAGGTTGAAGTTGGTGTTGGCGGTGTATTCGGTGCCGTCGTAGGCCACCTTGCCTTCACCCGTGATGGTGAGCGTTACGGTGTTGTATTTCTTGAATACGACGTTGACGTTGATGTCGGCTGTCACGTCGTCGGTGGTGTAGCTGTCACCGGGTTCGTCAACGGCCACGCCGTTGATGCTGAGGGTCTGGATGTAGTATCCGACGGCAGGCGTGATCTGCAGCTTGCCTTCGTGGATGGTGTCGGTGGCAGTGGCTGTCCATGAGCGCGTACCGTTGGCAACAGTGCCCTGTCCGTCGACGGTCAGCGTCATGATATAGTTCGGAATCAGCTTACTCGGGTCGATGACTTCATACGCTCCGATGTCATATTTGTCAAACTGCGGGCGTGAAGTTCCGGCGATATCCATCGTGATGGCAGCGATGTCAGCACCTTTGTCTATGAGGGCCGAACCTGTCAGAGGCAGGAAGTTGCCGGTTGCCGGGTCGGTGAAGCTGGCATAGAGCACACCGGCTTCCGAACCCGTGTTGTCGGTCGAGATGACGATGTTGTCGGCCATCGTGGCATTGGGAGCCGTAACGGCGGCAATGGTGGCGTTGTTGTTGAACGTCAGGTTGGCGTTGTTGTTCACGTTGACTTTGCCTGTCGTTTCGGCATCCGATCCGAACATCACGTTGTTGACAATCTCTATCAGGTTGCTCCCGTTGTTGACGTTGAGCGCACCATCTTCGTTGTTGGCTATCGTATTGTTGTAAATCTTACCGCACACT
>JAFUXZ010000184.1 GCA_017470795.1 Paludibacteraceae bacterium | reverse complement strand
TCATTGCTGAAAACCTCATGGCCGAACTCGCTTTCAAGAGCCTGATGTCCGACAAAAAAGTTGACGAAGAAAAAGTCGCCGAAATCGCTCAGTCCATCCAACAGCACGAGCAGGACTTCATCGCCCGCGTCAGCCACAGCAGCGGAAAGGCTCCACAAATGGTCAAGGCCTACTATGCAGCCCTCTACAAAGACTGGGATGAGTCGGTCGGAAAGATTTTCGATCAGGTTGAGTCTTTGTAATGACTCCTGCGGCCTGTTGGCTTTGGGAATACCGATACGCAGATTGTACGGAGCATTGTTTCTCTAATCATAAGTGCTCGCCGAATGTTTGGCGGACATATCACTAAAAAAGCCCCTCGTGGGCTTTTTTGCTATTCAAAATTAAACGTCAGCGTAATCATCTGCGAACGCAGACGGCTGATTGCGTCAGTAAACTTCTTCTGTTCAGGATGTACCAGTTCGTTCCGGCTTGACGACGGCGTCAGCACGTCATTAAACCCGATAGCGTATTTTATCTCAGGACAGAATTTGAAAAACGGGAGGTATATGTCACAGCCCAGACCTGCTTCTACGAAGAAATCTATGGGCTTGAGCAGGAGGTCTTTCTCCTTGTCCCGACCGAGATCATAGTACATGCCGCCACCTGCAATGACATAGGGACGATAATTCTTATGACGCTCGGCGCTGTACTTGACATATACAGGTAAAGTGAGTGGCAAGGAGACAATCGAAGTCTTGAGGTCGATTGGATCACCTTTTGCGCCGTCGTAGTGCTTGTAACTCATGGTTCGCTCGCCAAAGTGTAACGTGGGCGTACAACGCAGGTTCCAATATCGGTTGAGGCGCAGATCGGTAATCAGTCCCACCGAAAGTCCCGGTTTAAGTCCGCGCACTCCTGCATGATAAACCACGCTGTCTGTCCCTACTTCCATACCGGATTCTTTGACAGAGAAATTCATCATATTGATGCCGATTGAAAATCCGAAGTGGAAGGGACGGTCATCAACGTATAATAAGTTCTGCTGAGCAAAGAGGTTTAATCCACTGCACATTACGATGATGGTCATCAGGAATACACGTCTGATACCCGGCCGCAAGCCAGACATACGATGATACCCCTTGATCTTATTTTGACGCATAGACATGTGGAAAAGTCCTTTCTCAAGCATAACGAGCCAAAGGACGATTTATTACGTTGAGCGACAAAGGTAAACATTTTTTCGTACTTTTGCGAAACGCCGACAGGAAGGGTTGAGTGCGTCCATCTCCAGTTTGGATGCGGGTGCGTCTGCTATGGGGAGAAGTTAAGCCCGGACGGATGCGGATGTGTCAGCTATGGGGAGAAGGTGAGATTTGATATAATTATGTAACATAAAAATCAGTATGTATTATTTTGACTGCAAAATCAAATTTGAAAAACAACTGGAGGAAGGAAAAGTTCAGAAAGTCAGTGAGAGTTATTTGATTGATGCCTTGACTTTCACGGAAGCCGAAGCACGCATCGTAGAGGAGATGAAACCTTATATCTCCGGTGAGTTTGAAGTTTCCAATATCCGTCGCGTCCGCCTCAGCGACATTTTTACAAATTCGGGTGGCGACAAATGGTACAAGGCCAAGTTGATGTATATCGTCCCGGATGAAGAGACCGGTGCGGAGAAGAAGACGGCAAACTTCGTGCTTGTGCAAGCCAGCAGTTTTGAGGAAGCAGTCAAGTTGGTGATTTCTGAAATGGGGAAGACAGCCATTGACTATGAGATCAATACTGTTCAGGAAACGGCCTATATGGATGTGTATCGTTTTGAGTCGAAGTCCGGCTCGGAGAGTCAAACGGCCGGATAAAATACGTTCGAATGACTATGATAGCGGAAAATCTCCGGAGTATTCGCGGCAGGTTGCCTCAAGGGGTTGAACTGGTCTGTGTGTCAAAGTATCATGCGGTCAGTCAGATAAAGGAGGCCTATGATGTTGGGGAGCGTGTCTTCGGTGAGAGCCATGTCCAGGAACTTCTGCTCAAGCATCAGCAACTGCCGGATGATGTGAAGTGGCACTTTATCGGGCATCTGCAGACCAACAAGGTGCGTCAGATTATCCCGTTCGTGAGTCTGATTCATTCGGTAGATTCCGTCCGTCTGATGGATGAAATCAATCGGCAGGCGGAAAAAATCGGCCGGGTGGTTGATTGTCTGGTAGAGGTGCGTGTGGCGCAGGAGGAGACGAAGTACGGATTCTTGCCCGGCGAAGTTTGTGAGGTTCTCAACGAATCTGCTGTGCAGCAATATCCGTACATACGCTTCAGGGGGCTGATGTGCATGGCATCCAACACGGATGATGTTAATCGGGTAGTGTCCGACTTTAATGTGCTGAATGATTTGTTCGCCAGTCTGAAGCATACGACCTTCAGCCAGAGTCCGGCGTTTGACATACGTTCTATGGGTATGAGTGGCGACTGGCCATTGGCAGTCATGCATGGGAGCAATATGGTGCGCATCGGGACGGCCATCTTTGGCGAGCGTGACTATGCCCGTTGAACGGGGGCCTGATATTTCGTATTGCCTTGTGAGGATTATAGAGCAACTCCTGCGTCATCAACGTGGCGCAGGAGTTGCTTTTTCATTTGGCGGAAAGGGCTGCCTACTTGCAGATTTCGGCCATGAGTTCCTCTACGGCGGCATGTATGCCGTTGATGTCCTTGCCTCCGGCAGTGGCCATATATGCCTGACCGCCTCCCCCGCCTTGGATGTGGCGTGCGGCTTTGCGGATCAGTTGTCCTGCATTGAGTCCTGCGTCTACAAGCGGCTGGCTTATGAAGAGCGACAATGACGGGCGGTCATCATCATACGAACCAATCACGAGGGCAAATTTCTCATTGCTGAACCTGCCTCTGAACATAGGCAGGAGCTGTTTTGACGCGTCGGCAGGCAGTGCACCTTCGTAGCGTGCTATTTTGATGCCGCAGATGTCTTCAGCCTTGCTTAACAGTTCGTCGCGCATGCGTTCGATTTTCTCGGTCATGTAGTCTTCTACCTGATGCTTCAGCTGGGCATTCTCATCTATGGCTTTGCGGATGGCAGATGCAAGGTCCGGGGCATTGTTGAACAGTTCGCGAATGCCGATGAGCGTGTCGTGCTGCATGTAGAACAGTTGGTCGGCTTCTTCTGCCGTGACGGCCTCAATGCGGCGAATGCCTGCGGCGATGCTGCTTTCAGACGTGATTCGCATCGAACCTATCCGGCCGGTTGACTGCACGTGCGTGCCTCCACAGAGTTCTGCCGATTTGCCGAACCTGATTACGCGTACGTCGTCTCCATATTTCTCTCCAAACAGCGCCATGGCTCCCATCTGCCGGGCTTCGGCTATCGGCGTATGACGCGATTCCTGCAGGGGATAGTCAGCGCGTATGTGGCGGTTGACGAGTTGCTCCACTTGTCTCAGTTCTTCTTTGGTGAGTTTCTGGAAGTGGCTGAAGTCGAAGCGCAGCCCTTGTGGAGTGACGAGTGATCCGCGTTGTTCTACATGCTCGCCCAGCACCTCGCGCAACGCTGCGTGCAGCAGGTGGGTGGCTGTGTGATTGTTTGCGATAGCCATCCGTCGACTTGTGTCGATACGTGCCACCAGTGGTTGCTCGGGCTGCTCGGGTAGTTGTTGGACAATATGTACAGCCAGATTGTTCTCGCGTTTGGTATCCGTCACTGCGACGTTGCCTATCCATCCCGTGTCGCCAATCTGTCCGCCCATTTCGGCGTAGAATGGCGTCTGGCGGAGTACAATCTGATAGAATTCCTGATTCTTTTGCTTTACTTTTCGGTAGCGCAGAATCTCTGTCTTGACTTCGTCCTGGTCATATCCGACAAATTCAGTTTCTCCCTCATGAAGAACGACCCAGTCGGTGGCTTCAGTCTGTGCTGCATTGCGTGCACGTTGCTTCTGCTGTTGCATTTCGGCCTGAAAACCTGCTTCATCGGCTGTGAATCCGTTTTCCCGCAAAATCAGCTCTGTCAGGTCCAACGGGAATCCATAGGTGTCGTACAGCTTGAACGTGTCCGTTCCTGACAGTTCTGTGCGGCCCTGACGACGTGCTTCGTCCATCAGCTTGTCGAGCAGTTGTATGCCGGTCTCAAGGGTGCGCAGGAACGACTCCTCTTCCTCTTTGATAACGTGCTCTATCAGTTGCTGCTGCGCCTTCAGTTCGGGGTAAGCGATACCCATGTCCGCAATCAACTGCGGCACCAGCCTGTACAGGAAAGCCTCCCTCTGTCCCAAGAAGGTGTATGCATATCTGACTGCCCGGCGCAGGATTCGGCGGATGACGTATCCGGCTTTGGCATTGCCGGGCAGTTGTCCGTCGGTGATGGCAAACGAGATGGTGCGGATGTGGTCGGCTACTACGCGCATGGCCACGTCAGTCTCTTGCTTTTGTCCGTATTGCGTGCCACATATCTGGCCGATACGTTGCAGCATCGGCTGGAACACATCGGTATCGTAATTCGACTTCTTGCCCTGCATTGCAACGCACAGGCGCTCAAAGCCCATACCGGTGTCAATCACTTTGTTCGGCAGGGGTTCAAGGGTGCCGTCGGCTTTGCGGTTGTACTGCATGAAGACGAGGTTCCAGATTTCGATGACCTGCGGGTTGTCCTTGTTGACCAGTTCACGGCCGTCAACCTGACTGCGTTCGTCGTCGCTGCGCAGGTCAATGTGTATCTCGGAGCAGGGACCGCATGGC
>JAFUXZ010000183.1 GCA_017470795.1 Paludibacteraceae bacterium | reverse complement strand
TGCCGATTATGACTTCAGGCTCGACTCGGCTTCCGTTGCCCGATCGCGTGCCAACGACTCGATAGCCCTTCTGTATCCGACAGACCGACTGGGTAATGACCGGACTGCCGACGGAAAGCCCGACCTGGGCTGCTATGAATGGATCTCACAATGAGCCGTCTGTCCTCAACATGGCGCAGGACATGCTGCCGCCTGCTCATCTGCATCACGACGCTGTCACAGATGCTGCCCCTTCAGGCACAACCGACCAGCGACTTTAACGTCATGTTCTGGAATGTGGAAAACTTCTTCGACTGCCGGCATGACACGCTCCACGACGATCTTGAATTCCTTCCGTCATCCATGCGTCGGTGGAACTTCACCCGTTACCGGACCAAACAGGTCAATATAGCCCGTGTCATTGCGTCAATCAACGGCTTTAACCCTCCTGATGTCGTCGGACTCTGTGAAGTAGAAAACGACTCCTGTCTCTACGCATTGACCCACTTTCAGCTGCGGCAGGTCGGCTATCGCTACATCCATTTTGAATCGCCCGACCGGCGCGGCATCGACTGCGCCCTGCTCTATCGGCCGGAGCGATTCACCCCAATACATTCGGAAGCTGTCCCCGTTGAGCTTCAGGAAGACACAAGCTTTCATACCAGAGATATCCTTTATACATGTGGAGTAACAAACGTTGGGGACACGCTACACCTTCTGGTCTGTCACCTGCCAAGCCGTAGAGGAGGACAGAAGCCAAGTGAAATCAAGCGGCTCAAAGCAGTAGAGTGCATATCGCTCCTTGCCGACAGTATCCGGAAACATTCCGGAACAGCAGACATTATTGTCATGGGCGACATGAATGACACCCCGGAGGATTTTCCAATGGAGCAGCTCGTACGTAACGATTCGCTCATCAATCTGATGACACCGTTATGCGGAAAAGACTTTGGAACACACAAATACAAGGGCACATGGAGCATTTTTGACCAATTCATCATCAGCCGCTCCCTCTTCAACAGCACCACCGGACTGCACCCTGCCGCAAATCAACAACTCATCTACCGGCCCGACTTCCTGCTGGAGCCCGACAACACCTATCTCGGACAAAAGCCATTCCGTACCTATTCAGGCTTCCGCTATCACGGCGGCTACTCCGACCATCTGCCCATACTGCTGCGCCTCACGTGGACGCACTGATGCCGTCCCGCCTGATTCGTACAACAGATTTGCAAGAGCAGTCACAGCGACTGCGAATCCACAGTAAGTCCACAGAAACATCTTCGCATAAAGGCGTCATCTGACATCACAGCCGGCGGATGCACACATAAGCTGCAACTCACAGTTCTTCCGTCATAATCGATGAAGACAGACTGCCCTTACGCAAACACGGCCTCAGGCATCCGGAGAACACTTGGGCCATTTGTGCATACCGTCATAACCAGTAGCAATGGCACTTGGATTTTCGGAAGCGCTTGCTTGTACCTCCCACACCCATGAGAACTGTCACTTTCACGCCGGCAGTAAAGGAATTAGCCTTGCCGCCACGCGCCAGAGTCGAATAGTAGACGTTGTTCAACCGCACCTGCATATACTGCTGCACGTCCAGTTCAGTAATCTGCCTGTCCGTCGGATTGTCTATCAGATTAAGCAAGCCATACTCGGCAAAAACACCGATGCGCAACACGGGCTTTACCTTCCTGCCCGAACGTAGCATCTGCCTGTCCGTACCGACCTCCAAGTGCAATCGAAGATCGTTGAGTCTGGCGATTTCGCCTGATGTTGACGTATGCTCATAATCATGATACCCATGATTGGGCATGTCGGTCAAAGGCACATAATAGCGGCCATTATAATCGCCTTCAGTGGCGAGTTCTGCCTGCTGCAGCGAACTTCCGCCAACGCGCAGAGCATACGTCGCGCCTGCCAGCAGATAGAACTGACCGGCCTCAAAGCCCAGCCGCAGCGACAGAGGGATGTTTACAACCCGGATGACATCTGTGCGTTTCTGCAGACTTCCGTTATACGTAAAGTTTATTCCACGCGTATCCGTCATTGAGACTTGAAGATGTTCGTCATCAACCCTCTGACGCGAACTGACATACTCTGCCCCCACGCCAAGATTCAGCAGGAAGTTTCCATGCCTGTATTCGTATGCGAACTCGGCTCCCCCGCCAAGTCCGAAGCGCGTAGACGTTTGTGGAAGATTGTCAATGTGCATAGGCGACTGCACATTGGCACCGAAACCGACATAATGCTGTGACATGACGGACATCGCCAACAGGACAGATATTGTCAATATAACGAACCGCCTCATTGCACCACAATCTTTATCGTCTTTTCACTTCCGCTTCTCATCATCACCTTGGCCATGTACAGTCCTGATGCAGCAGGTGCAGCCAACTCTGATTCACCCTGACACACATCATATTCACCCACACGCTGCCCCATGTGATCGTATATCACCACCTTTGCAGGCTGCGACGAGATACAGCGTAGCTGCTGCCTCCGGCCCGCTATGGTCGGATAGACACTCACATCGTCTTGCAAAGCGGCATAAAGCGGACAGGTCATCAACGTCAGGCCGGTAACGTCTGTCAGCATAGCCTGATAGGCAGCACCCACCGTGAGCGGCTGATAGAGATACGGACCGGTTTCGCCACTCAGCATCTGACCGTTCTTATACCACTGGAAGCCGGTGAAGTCGTAGCCTCCGTTATAGTCGTGCGTCAGCACGAGCACAGCATCCATCCACCCCTGTTCCAACACGTCAGCCGGATAGAGCAACGTGAAAGCATGCAACTCTTTATAGCGGACAATGCCGGCCTGCATCACAGTGACAGTCACCGAGTAATTGCCGGCACGCGCATTATAGGGGATTACGACATGCCCGTCAACAAGGTCGTATGTCCCATTGCTGAATCCATTCGCCAAAGCCTCTGCGGAGAACTGAAGTTCTATGCTCGTCGGCAGTCCTTTGTATCTGATTGAGATATCCAGCATGCCACGTCCGGCACATTCCTCCCCGATAGAGACCTCATAGACCTGCACCGGTATTTCAGCATAGGGTGTTACCGTGAGATGCAGATAATCCGTATAGGCACAGCCGTTGTGGTCAGTCGTCTGATAGGAATACATGCCGCTGACGGCATAGGTCGTTCCGTGCCATGTGTACGTATCGCCCTCATCTATGGTGATGTTGGTGTGCGTATCTTCAACAGGAGGGAATACCGTGAGCGTTAGTGTCACGATGGTGTCGCAGACCACATCGGGTACGATGTGCGTGTACACACCCGATGTCGTAAGCAGTGTGTCGTAGAAATTGACAGTCTCACCGCTGCATCTCTGCAGGCTCTCCGTACGTGCGGTAACGCAGTGAGGCGTGACGGTCAGGTGCAGATAGTCGGTGTAGGCACATCCGTTGTTGTCCGTCATGGTGAAAGTGTAGTCGCCGGTAGCATTATACGATGTGCCGTGCCATGTGTATGACTCACCCTCATTGATGGTGATGTTGGTGTGCGTGTCTTCAACAGGAGGGAATACCGTGAGCGTCAGTGTCACGATGGTGTCGCAGATCACATCGGGTATGATGTGCGTGTACACACCTGATGTCGTGAGCAGTGTGCCGTAGAAATTGACTGTCTCACCGCTGCATATCTGCAGGCTCTCCGTGCGTGTGGTGGCGCAGTGAGGAATGACGTTCAGTTGGAGTGTTACCACCGAGTCGCAGCCCAACTGGCTGACGTAGCCTTTCACGTAGTTGCCGGCAGCAGAATATGTGGTTCCATCCCATGTGTAGCTCTGCCCCTCCTCAATGGTAATCTGGAAGGTCTGGCTGTAGGTGGGTTTATATTGCAGATTGACACTTACCGTGCTGTCGCATCCGTTTGCCGAGTGAAGTACAACGGTGTGGGTTCCTGCGGTGTAAAGACGTTCTTCCCCTACTCTGTAGTAGTCACCTTGACAGATCTTCACGTCAATGTATGTGCTGGACTTTTGGAGAGGTGTGAGGTGGAGCGTAGCTATGCTGTCGCAGCCTCCGGACGTGGTGAATGATGCAGTATAAGTACCTCCGGCTGTGCAGGTCATGCCGTTCCACGTAATCTGCTCACCGTCACAGAGCGACATGTTCACGTCTTCCGTCACCCGACAGGGCTCGCCGATGCCCAGATGCAATGTCACGATGCTGTCGCAGCCTGCCGTATTGGTGAGCGTGGCCGTGTACGTTCCTGACTCCGTATAGGTCTGTCCGTTGAAAGTGTATGATCCGACAGTTTGAATGTTCAGTTCGGTGTGTGAGCGCATGTCGGTAAGCTGTAGCTGATAGATGGCCTCAATGCCGGTGACAGCAAAGACTGTGTCGTTATAGACTCCGGGCTCCGTATAGGTCTTGCCGCGATAGGTATAACTGTCATTGCCGCACAGAGTGGCTTCTGTGACATTGATGGGATATGACAAGACGGCTAAGTGGAGCACATAGTCCTGAGCGCATCCAGCACCGCTGCTGACGGTCTTGTAGTAGATGTCTGGCGCGGCCAGCCGGTCGCCGAAGAAGTCGTAGACCTGTCCCTGCTGTATTGTGTCGTAAAGGACTATCTCACCATTGCCCAGCGGCGAGATAGCCAGATGCATCTTGTAGGTGATGCAGTTCTCGACGTCGCGGTATTCGAGCGTATAGTCAACATAATCTCTATCTTCAAACCCGGCGATGGACGGCAAGGGGTAGACATGCCCCCGGAATGTATAGGACGGGCGGTAGCAGATGGTGTCATACATCACCTCCGTGGGGTCAATGGTCTTGAGGTGCAGTTCAACGATGCTGTCACAGCCGGTCGTTGAGGTCAGCGTGTCACGATAGACGCCCGCCTCGCTATACCAGCGCCAATGCCAACGGTAGGACATGCCCTGACGGATGCTGTCTTCTTCTATCTTCAAGTAGTTCTGCCCGACATTCAGCACAAGTGTGACGATGCTGTCGCAGCCTCCGGCCGATGTGAATCTGATGTTGTGCGTACCCGAGGTACTGAGGGTCTGCTGGCCGATGATGTAGGTCTCACCAGAGCAGATGCCGGCGTAAATGGTGTCGTGCAGTGTTTCGTCAAGATGCAGGTTGGTGTAGGCTGTGTCGCGGCTGTCATCGTCCTGAACAATCATCCGGATGCGATAGTCACCGGCTGACGAATAGGTGTGTGTCACGGTGGGCTGCGTTGAGGTTGTCCCGTCGCCCAAGTCCCACCAGATGCTGTTGAACGCTGTGTTAGTGCGTGGCGAGAAGGTGATGCCCTCCTTGTAGCATCGATGTTCGTCATACTTCACATCGGCACGCGGCTCGCCGTTGACCAGAATCATGCCGTCTAAAGGTATGGCAGCCGATCCGAAGGTGTAGGCATAGCTTTCACACCATCCAAGGCCGTAGACATGTCCGACGAATCCGTCTCTCGAGGTCTGCAGCGTGTGCGTGCCGTGCTGAATACGCACCTGTGCATAGCGGTAATTGCTGTTGCTTGCGACGGGCTGGAACAGCGAGGCTATCGACTGCCCGTCGAGCGTCATGTCCACAGCTCCTGCCGCAGTGGTGACGATGTTGATAAAATGTGTGCGGCTCACGGAGGTCTCGAAGGTGGCAAAGGTGAGTTGCTTTATCTGCTGTTCGATGGAGCTGATGTGTACGCTGCTCGGGTCGCCAATCATGTTGTTGTCGCGTGCGCCTTCGAGGTAGAGGAAGCAGGTTGCAGGCTGTGAGGTCTCGATGTAGGCGCTGTTGTCTGTCAGGCGGAACTCGTACGAACTTCCGGCCGTAAGCGTGGTCAGCGTTGTGCCGTTTACTCTGACGGCCGTGCCGTTTTCTTTGGCTGTTATCATGACGCGGTCGCCGTTTTGTCCACTTGTTTTTGTGACGATGAACTCACGCCCCCACATCTGCGTTGGCATCTGCTGCTCCACGATGTGATCGCACCATGGGTTGTCGGTCGGTATGTTGATACACTGATGGCCTGCAAACACAGCCACGGCTCTGTTGCTCTCAATGCGTGTTCCGGAGAAGTCGTTGCCGCTGTCGTCTGACATCACCTGATAGGTCTCGCCTTGGCGGAGCGTCACGCTGAAAGGCACGCCCTTGACGCGTCCTTGGGTGGTGCGGGCATGCGGAGTGATAGTGACCTGCGTCCCGTCAGCCGTGGCAACTACTGCCAATTCTTTCGGATAGAGTTCATTCTCGTAGGTTTGGATGATGTAGTCGGTCGATAGGGCCGTTGTGGGCAATACGATTGTCGCATCATACGTATGTGCTCTGAAGTTGGCCGCATAGAGCGCGATGGGAGCTGTTGAGGTGACGGTCAGTCCGTGTTGCTCCACGGTCTCAGCATTGTAGGTGTAGCACTGATTGTGCGGCAGCACCAGCTCGGCTATTGCATTGGCTTGCACGGTAAAGTTTTGATTCCACCCGGTCTGCGGATTGCGCACCGTCACAGTTGCATTCTGCCGTGACGAAGCAATGAGCTTCAATTCCAGAACACCGGATCCCGGGGGTGTATTCTCGTTGTTCATGAACGTGAGCCAGAACTCTGTCCCTTCCGTTGTGGGCGATGCTGCTCGTGTACCTGCACAAAAGCCCAGCATG
>JAFUXZ010000182.1 GCA_017470795.1 Paludibacteraceae bacterium | reverse complement strand
GCATATTGAAACAGGTGTTGAGGTTGACCGGCGTGTGTCCGGCCGAACCGCTCTTGAGATACTCACGCAGCATGTCGCGATATTCGGGAGCAGCGCATTTTGAGATAATCTCTTCGGCGCGTTGAATCGGAGACTTTCCGCGCAGGTCGGCTACACCAAACTCGGTTGCGATGATCTTGATGCTGTGTTCTGAGGAATCAAGGTGCGAAACCATCGGAACGATGCTTGAGATCTTTCCGTCCTTGGCTGTTGCCGGGGTGGTGAAGATGCTCAGGTAGGCCGAGCGTGTGAAGTCACACGAGCCGCCAATGCCGTTCATCATCTTTGTGCCCAATACGTGGGTGGAGTTGACGTTGCCGAAGATGTCGGCTTCGAGTGCGGTGTTGATGCTGATGACGCCCAGCCGGCGTGCAACCTCCGGGTTGTTCGATATTTCGCTCGGGCGGAGTATCAGACGTTTCTTGAAGAAGTCGAGATCGGCCAGTACTTCGTCAATTTTCTCTGCGGTGCAAGTGAGGGCGCATGCGCTGGCTGCCTTGATGTGTCCTTCTTTGATAAGACCTATCACGGAGTCTTGAGCCACCTCGGTGTACATGTAGAACGGCGGGATGTTCGGGTTGTTGCCCATAGCGCCGAGCATGGCGTTGGCAACATTGCCTACACCTGACTGAATCGGCAGGAATTCTTTCGGAATGCGCCCTGCATGCATCTCTTCTTCCAAGAAGGCAGCAACATTCTGACCTATACGTTCTGTTACTTCGTCAACTTGCGTGAACTTCTTCACTTCAGTCGGATAGTGTGTCTTGACTACACCGACAATCTTCTTCGGGTCAACCTTGACGCAGTCTGATCCAAACCGGTCGGCAGCGTTCAGGATGGGGATAGCCTCGCGATATGGCGGGTCTTTGAGTTCGACAATGTCGTGTACTCCGCGCCATTCCGGCGGGATGGTGTCGTTCAACTCGATGATGATGTGGTCGGCCAGCCGGCAGATGGTGGGCAGGATGCCGACAGCGAGCGTGGGTACAATCTCGCCGTCATCAGTCACTTGGCATGCTTCGACGATAGCCCATTTGGGACGCGGCAGGAATCCGTAGCGAATTTCCTGAGCCACCATTGACAGGTGCATGTCAGTGTAGTGCGTTTCGTGCGCATTGATGCGGGCACGCAGGTCTTTTACGTTCTGATATGGGATGCGGAAGGCTTCGGCATTGGCGCGGGCCAATGCTCCGTCCATCATGTCGCCTGAACTGGCTCCGGTGAAGACAGAGATTTTGAACTCTTTACCTTCTGCATGAAGGGCTTCAGCCTTCTTGGCAATGGCTGTGGGAACGGCTTTGGGAGTTCCGGCAGCTGTGAATCCGCTGAATCCGCAGATATCTCCGTGATTGATGAAGGCAGCCGCCTCATCAGGGGTGAGAATAGGGTAGCGCATGGATCTGGATGGTGTTAAGTTTTAATGTGTGTACTTACATTTTGATACGTGCCGCAAAGGTATGAATTTATTTGTGATAATTCTGCAAGGAGTCTTGCAAGACCGTCTCCGGCTTTGTTTTTCAGGTTGTGCGGTCTGCAGGTGTTGCCTGCGTGCGGCTGTTCGTCTTGGGTTTGGCGAGGAAGTCGCTGTGAATGAGTGTGTTGCTGCTGGCGATGCCTCTGCCGATTGTTTTCGGGAGTGCGTTTCTGTCAGGCTCAGGCTCGGTAAAGGCATTTGCAGACCTGTTGCCGTTGGCGCTGTGCAGGCATAAGGCTTTACCGCAGTGATGACCGGTGGGTGGCGTTTCAGAAACCGCTTGAGGAGCGACTGCGCTGTCAGATTTCCGGCGGAGGGATGGTGCCGTGTCATCAGGCCTGTCGGCGGCAGTGCAGGCGGAAGCGTCACGCCTCAACAAGTCTGCCGGCGATGCCTCGACGGATTCTGTCGGGGACGTGTCAGCTCCGCTTTTGTATGCTTCTCATCAGAATCGTTAGATAGACGCTCTCTCCGATGTGGCCGCCGGATTGTTCTGGCCGCTTTCATGATGGCCCGGCAGCATGCCCGAAAACTTGTTCCGGCCTTGAAATACGCGGAGAAAGGGGCCGATAAATAATTTTTACCGAAAAGTCATAAAGTGGCTGTAAAACATGTTTCTGTTCCAAATAAAACGCTACCTTTGCCACGCTTTCAATTTGAAACAATGGCCTGGCCGATGTGCCGTCAGGGCAGCGGGTCGGGTCGTGACTTAAAACGAACAACAATGAAAGAAACATCTATCGAAAGAGTGGTCGTCCGCTTTTGTGGCGATTCCGGCGACGGCATGCAGTTGACCGGTAATCTCTTTTCTAATCTGTCGGCCATTCTGGGCGATGAGATTTCGACATTCCCTGACTTTCCAGCTGAAATTCGAGCTCCGCAAGGGACGCTCGGCGGCGTGTCCGGATTTCAGGTACAACTTGGATCATCGCATGTCTACACCCCCGGTGACTATGCAGACGTACTGGTGGCAATGAATCCTGCCGCCCTGAAGACTAACGTGCAGTTTGTCAAGCCGGACGGACTGATAGTGGTTGATTCTGACAGCTTTAAGGAGACGGACTTGAAGAAAGCCCTGTTCGTGACCGACAATCCGTTCACCGAACTCGGCCTTCCGGAGACGATGCAGATTCTCCAGATTGCCCTCACCCAGCTCACCAAAGACAGCCTTGCCGATTCGGGCATGGATCAGAAAGCCATTGTCCGTTGCAAGAACATGTTTGCTCTCGGCGTCGTCTGCTGGCTGTTTGAACGCCCGATAGACAAAGCCATCCACTTCCTCTGCAACAAGTTTGCCAAGAAGCCCGATCTGCTGCGTGCCAACGCAAAAGTCATCACCGACGGCTTCAACTATGCCGCTAACCTCCATCTGAACATCAATACGTTCCATATCGAGCGTTCTGCCGAACTGCCACACGGGATGTACACCAGCATCGCCGGCAACAAGGCCACGGCCTGGGGTCTGATAGCCGCAGCAGAGAAGGCGGGCAGACAACTCTTCCTTGGCAGTTACCCCATCACTCCGGCTACAGATATCATGCAGGAGTTGGCAGCACGCAAAGACGTGGGCGCAATGGTGGTGCAGTGTGAAGACGAGATATCGGGCGTCTGCACAGCCCTTGGAGCATCGTTCGCAGGCTGTCTGGCCGTTACGAGCACGTCGGGTCCGGGTCTTGCGCTCAAGTCTGAAGCCATCGGACTGGGCACGATAGCCGAGCTCCCGCTTGTGGTTGTGGACGTGATGCGCGGAGGCCCGTCGACCGGCATGCCGACCAAGACCGAACAGACCGACCTGCTGCAGGCCATCTACGGACGCAATGGCGAAAGTCCGCTGGTTGTCGTGGCTGCCACCTCATCGGCCGACTGCTTCCAGACGGCCTACATGGCAGCAAAGATTGCCTTGGAGAATGCCACTCCCGTCATCATGCTGTCTGACACCTATCTGGCCAACGGAACCTCGCTGTGGAAACTTCCCAAACTGGCCGACCTCCCGGCTATTCATCCATGCTACGTGCCTGACAACTTTGAGGGCAAATACAATGTGGCCTGCCGTGATGAAGAAAGCAAGGTCCGCTATTGGGCCTATGCAGGTCAGCAGGGACTCGAACACCGCAACATCGGTCTGGAGCGCGACTACAACACGGGCAGCATCTCGACCAATCCGGCCAATCATCAGCGCATGGTTGACGCCCGTCGCGAGAAAATCGCCCGGATAGCCCATAAGATTCCGCAACTTCAGGTCGAAGGCGACCCGACAGCCGACACCCTGCTCGTAGGCTGGGGGAGCACACGCGGTCATCTGCTCTCCGCTGTACACGAACTGGAGCAGCAGGGCGTGAAGACAGCACTGGCACACTTCACATACATCAGTCCGCTGCCGGCCAACACAGCCGATGTGCTCAGCCGGTATAAACGCATCATCGTATGCGAACTGAACACCGGTCAGTTTGCGTCCTATCTGCGGTCGCAGATAGAGGGCATCTGTGTCGAACAGGTCAACAAAGTGGAAGGCCAGCCCTTCAGCGTGGGCGACATTATCAAGCATGTGCTCGCGTAAAACCCCTTCGGTCAGTTAAACAAGAACATTAAACGGAAAAACATACACAATCATGGTTGCACAAGATTTCAAAAGCGATCAATACGTACGTTTCTGTCCCGGATGTGGCGATCATGCCATCGCAGCCGCACTTCAGAAAGCAATGGCCGAAGTCGGCATCCCGACACATCGGACAGCCGTGATAAGCGGTATCGGATGCTCATCGCGCATGCCGCACTATATGAACACCTATGGATTTAACACCATACACGGACGCGGAGCCGCCATTGCCACGGGCGTGAAGACTTCCAACCCCGACCTGAACGTGTGGCTTATGACCGGCGACGGCGACTGTCTTGCCATTGGCGGCAATCACTTCATACACTGCCTGCGGCGTAATGTGGACATCAACATCGTGCTGTTCAACAACCGTATCTATGGCCTCACGAAAGGACAGTATTCGCCCACAAGTCCGAAGGGCTTTGTGAGCAAGTCGTCGCCCTTCGGCACGGTGGAGCGTCCTTTCCGCCCTGCTGAACTCGTGATGGGCGCACGCGGCACCTTCTTTGCCCGCGCCCTTGATGCCGATGTCAACCTGACGGTAGGCTGTATGGTTGCAGCCTCCAACCACAAGGGCGCTGCTGTGGTTGAATGCCTGACCAACTGCGTGATCTTCAACAACGGAGCACACAACTGGATCAGCGACAGGCAGACGCGCGCCGACCACACAATCCTGCTCGAGCATGGCAAGCCGATGATCTTCGGCCAGAACAAAGACAAGGGTCTCGTGCTGGACAAGAACTTCAACCTGCAGGTTGTGACCATCGGTGAGAACGGCGTCAGCGAAGCCGACATACTCGTACACGATGCTCATTGTCAAGACGACACCCTGCATCGCAAACTGGCCCTGATGGAAGGACCTGACATGCCGACAGCACTGGGCGTAATCCGCGATGTGGAAGAAGAGACCTATGACGCTGCGGTGGCCAATCAGATTGCTGAAGTGCGCGCCAAAGCACGTATTCACAACTTCGACCAACTGGTCGAGAGTTGTGAGAAATGGGAGATGTGATTACATACCTTTACCATCAAAATACATTTCCACGGGAGTCGCTTTCGGTTTGAGAGCGGCTCCTTCGCATTCAGACCCGGCATGGATATGACCGCGTAACTCTTGCCGCGACTTTGATAATTATGTAAGTCTTCATACCTTTGCGCTGATACGATGATTCCACTGCTCGGACATAATCTTACACAACTGCAGCAGATAGCCCGGGAAACCGGGCTGCCCGGTTTTTCCGGCCGTCAGCTGGCAGAATGGCTGTATGTCAAGCGTGTGACCGACATCGATCAGATGACCAATATCTCCAAGTCGGGGCGTGAACGGCTCAAACAGCAATATGAGGTGGGGCGGCATGCACCGGAACGCGTGGCCATATCGGTCGACGGGACGCGCAAGTACCTGTTTCGCGTCTCGTGCGGCGAACTTGTGGAGGCCGTCTACATTCCGGAAGAAGATCGTGCCACCCTGTGCGTTTCGACACAGGCAGGCTGTAAGATGGGCTGCAGGTTCTGCATGACGGGGACGTTGGGCTTTCATGGACAGCTCACGGCAGCCGATATTCTCAATCAGATCTTCTCGATACCAGAATCATCACGGCTGACCAATCTGGTCTACATGGGGATGGGTGAGCCGATGGACAATGTGGACAATGTGATAGCATCGCTGCAGGTGCTGACACAGGTGTGGGGCTGTGCGTGGAGTCCGAAGCGGATTACCGTGTCGACTGTCGGTCTGTTGCCCGGTCTGAAAGCCTTCATCGAACAGACTGATTGTCACTTGGCCGTCAGTCTGCATCACCCCGACCCGGTTGGTCGCGAATCCATCATGCCGGTACAGCGGGCATACGACATCAGGGATGTTATTGACCTGATAGCGCGCTATGACTTCACGCATCAGCGCCGGGTGTCGTTTGAGTATATCGTGTTCGAAGGGCTCAATGACACGCGCCGCCACCTGACGCAACTGGTCAGGATGCTGCGTCCGCTGTCATGTCGCATCAATCTAATCCGTTTTCATGGAACGGCGGGCAACGGGATGCTGCGCGGCGTGTCTGATGAGCGGATGGAGCAGGTGCGCGACTTCCTCACAGCCAACGGCATCACGACAACCATCCGTCGCTCCCGTGGCGAAGATATCTGGGCAGCCTGCGGCATGCTCGTAGCACAACAAAATCAGAATACATGAAACGACTCCAGATAATTGCAACCGCTCTGTTCCTGTCCTTGTCGGTTGGGGCTGCCAAACAACCGACGCTGCCCTGTGAGGGACTGGCTGACTCGATTACGCGATATGCGTTGACACAGGCCCGTATTGCGGCAGTGACGTGTACGCTCGATTCGCTTGATGAGCAGACTTTCAGTGTCAAGTGTAACAACAAGCTGGCCTGCATCCCGATGCGTCCCGAAACGGTTGACACTTTGAGACAGATGTCGCTGCGCATTGTCCGCCGGCAACATCCGACGGCCCAGCAGGTCAGAATCTATACTGACGGATTTGAAATCGGGCAACTGATTCCCAACTACTATGCGCTGACTCCGTCGCCGGAGCATGAGCACATCGTCAACAGCACGCAGCCCCTGCTACGCAATACATCGTCGGTGAGTACGACAGACAAGGGGTTGAACGGACGACATATAGCCCTGTGGGGGAGTCACGGGCAGTATTATCATCAGGCTTCCAACCGGTGGCTGTGGCAGCGGGCACCGATATTTACTACAGTCGAAGACCTGTTTACAACCGGCTACACGATGCCCTATCTGGTGCCGATGCTGGAGAATGCAGGAGCCATTGTCATACAGGCGCGCGAACGCGACACGCAGAACAGTGAGTATATCATTGACGACACGCAGGCACAGACGCGCGGACGGTGGAGTAAAGAGTCGTCGGGAGGTTTTGCAAAAACAAAGAGCCAATATGTCGATATGGAAAATCCCTTCCGAATGGGAGGCTATCGATATGCTGCCACATCGGCAGACAGTGCGAAAGCCCCTTCGATTACCTTTGCCACACGCGTCGGACAGGAGGGCGATTATGCCGTGTATGTAGCCTACACAACCGTTGAGAAGAGCGTGTCAGATGTGCCTGTGACAGTCAGACATAGCGGCGGAACGACCACCTTCATGCTTAACCAGCAGATGGGAGGCGGGACGTGGATTTATGTCGGCACTTTCCATTTTGACACCGACCATCAGGCTGAGGTCGTGGTGAGTGCACACAATAGCAAGAGCGGCATCGTGACGGCCGATGCGGTCAAAATTGGTGGCGGCATGGGCAGTGTAGCCCGCTATGGCAAAGGGCAGAAAGCTGCGGCGGCACGGACGAGTGGCTTCCCCAGATTCATGGAGGGAGCAAGATATTGGATGCAGTATGCAGGAGTGCCGGACAGTGTATACAGCCCGACGGAAGGGAAGAACGACTATACAGACGATTATAGTTCGCGTCCGCGTTGGGTGAATTATCTCTCCGGAGGTTCGGCAGCCAATCCGGAAGAAGCCGGTCTGGGAATCCCGATAGATTTGTCGATAGCCTTTCATTCTGACGCAGGTATTACACCGAGCAAGCGCATCATCGGGACTCTGGCCATCTTTACGACCTATGACAATGATAAACAGACGACCTATCCGGCAATGGGGAGCAGGGTGGCGGCCCGTGATTTGGCAGACCTGGTACAGACTCAGCTGGTCAACGACGTGAGAACACAGTGGGCGCCTGAGTGGACGCGCCGTCAGTTGCTCAATGCCAGTTATGCAGAGACACGTATACCTAAAGTGCCGGCCATCATCTTGGAGAGCATGTCACATCAGAATCCGGCAGACATGCACTATGGATTGGATCCGCGATTTAAGTTTGACGTGAGTCGTGCGGTCTATAAGGGTATTCTGCGTTTTATAGCGACAGAACATCACCTGCCATACGTCATACAGCCTCTCCCCGTCAGGCAACTTGCTGCCCGAATACAGGACGATCAGCTCAGCCTTACGTGGCAACCGACTCCTGACCCGTTGGAGCCGACAGCAACTTCAGACTACTACATTGTGTACACGTCTGTAGACGGTCGGGGTTTTGATAACGGTCAGCGTGTGGAGCGCAATGCATTCAGCATGACGATGCAACCCAATGTGCACTATCGTTTTCGAGTGGTGGCGGGCAATGACGGTGGCGTTTCAATGCCTTCGCCGACAGTTGCAGCATGCCGTGTGAGCGATAGCCGCGGCATGATACTGGTGGTAGATGCCTTCGAACGCGTATGTGGCCCGGAAAGCCTTCCGATAGATTCGGCAACAGGCGGTTTCAAAGGTTTTGGCGTGCCGGACCGATATGATGTATGCTATATCGGAGAACAATTCAATTTTAACTATGCAGACAAATGGAAATCTGATGATGAACCCGGTTGTGGTGCCAGCCGTCATGACTATGAGAAAATGGTGATTGGCGGAAATACACGCGATTATGCCGTCATACACGGCCGCGCATGGGCACAGGCAGAATACAGCTACTGCTCGTGTACGGCAGACGCACTGCCACACCTCGACGCATCAGATTATGCTGCGGTAGACTTCGTGTTCGGACTGCAACGAACGACTACTGTCGGGCAATACAAAACGACAACAGACTTCAGTTGCTTTACTCCGGCAGTGCGCGATTTTATGAGCGATGTGGCATTGTTGGGCGGTAATGTGCTCGTCAGTGGGGCTTATTTCATGGAAGATTTGTTGGACTCTGTTCCGGACAGTTTGTCAAACCGCCGATTTGCTGAACGTGTGCTTCATTGTCAGTTAGATTCGCAGACTGCATATCAGACAGGTGATCAGATACGCCTCCAGACAGGTAAGAATGACCATCAGATGACTTTCTATAATACACTAAACCCTCATTGTTACGCAGCCGTGCGTACGCAGTGTCTAAACAGTCCGGAAGGAAAGCCGGTGGCACAGTATGCCGGACATGGTAAGGCGGCAGTCGCGTGGGCAGGACGTTGGAAGACATGCGTCGTCGGATTCCCGATAGAGTGTGTCAAGTCTGAAGACGACCGTGCTCTGCTAATTGCCACCGTTGCCAAATTTTTTGAATCAAAAGAATGACAAAACGAACCGTCCGCCTCATTCGCAGTAAAGAAAGAGACGGACGGTTTGTCTTGTGTTGCCGGGTCAGTGGGTTCCTCCACCAAGGGCTTGGTAAAGACTGACGACGCCTTGTGCTTCGTCAAGCCAGTCTTGTATTTGTGAATTCTGTGCGTCAAGCAGCGACTGTTGCGCATAGATCACTTCAAGATATGTGGCAGACCCATTGGTCATTAGTGACTGCGTGTTTTCCATCGCCTTATGCAGGGCGTCAACTTGCATGGCACGTAAGGTATGCTTGCTGCGTGCGGTATTACACTTGACGAGTGCTTGATTCACTTCCCCTCCGGCCTGTATCAATTTTTGTTCGAACTGTAATACGGCCTGTTCATGTTGAGCCATGGCGACCTCAAGGTTTGCGCGCAGTCCGCCACGTGCAAAGATAGGTTGTGTCAGACTGCCGAGGAAAGACTTCAGAAACTCTCCATTCCATAGAGCGGTCCCGCTGATTGAAATGGCCGGGTAGAACTGTGCCCGCGCCAGATTCTCGCCATAGTAGTATTGCTCCAGGTTGTGTTCGGCCTGTCGTACGTCTGGCCTGTTGGCCAATAACTGTGCAGAGACCCCTATTTGCAGATTGGTTGGCAATACTTGAGCCGTCATGACGCCACGTTCAATATGATGTGTGGGCTGTTTGATGATTGTGCATAAGGCAACCTCAACGCTATTGATAGCCTGTTTGAGCTCGAGCACTCCAGCCTCAATCGCATAGCATGTGGCCTGTGTCTGGCTTACGCTGACTTCATTCATCATTCCCGCCTCTTTCATCAGGCTCATGATACGGACCGTCTCTCGCCATTTGGACGTAGTGGAGTCGGTGATGTTCAGTTGAGCATCCAATGCGAGAAGTTGATAGTATAATGAAGCCACCGTCGCTACAATCTGTGTCTGTGCAGCCTCTCTTGCATCTTGCGTCATCTGTAAGGCTGCTCCTGCACGGCGTTTCTGATTCAGCAGCCTGCCGAACAAGTCAATCTCCCAGTCCAATGCAACAGGCAGACTGTAACTCCAGCCTGGTGTGTTGTTGATATTATATCCCCCCTGTGGTATGAAGGTTAATGACGGGACAAAAGCCAACCGGCTAGCTTTGTATCCGGCTTGTGCCTGTCTGACTGCCAACTCGAGCGATTTGATATCCGCATTCTCCTTTATGGCTGTTTCAATGAGCTCTTGCAGATACGGGTCGGTGAATATCTCATTATAGGAGAGTGCAGCCAATGTGGTTGAATCAGCCTGCTCGGAAATCTCCTGACCATAGAGATGTTCACCCGTGATGTGCTCCGGGCGCTTATACTTGCCGTAAATTCCACATCCTGTTAGCAGGATGGGCACAATGATATATATATACTTCTTCATGTTGTTCAGATTTTCTCTCCGGTTTCTTCTCTCTTTTTGTTGTATTCCTCTATATTCTTCATCTCTTGGATGATAAGTGGGTCGTCTGAAGGCGTGAAGACTATGGGTTTGAAATGCTCCTGTATTTTTTGGAAGATGACGAACAGAGCCGGCACGATAAAGAGCAACGCCAGAGTGCCGATGAGCTCGCCGCCGACTGCCCCTGCACCAATCGTGCGGTTGCCGTTAGCACCGACACCGGCGGCAAACATTAGCGGCAACATGCCGAACACCATGGTAAGTGCAGTCATCAATATAGGACGCATACGCATCTTGGCTGCAAAGAATGCAGATTGCTTAAGTGACATACCTGCCCGGCGGCATTGTGTGGCATACTCAGTAAGTAAGATGGCGGTCTTGGATAGCAGACCAATCAGCATGATGAGTCCAACCTGAAGATAAATGTTGTTCTCCAGCCCGAACAGTCGGGCAAATAAGAAAGAACCCATTAGTCCGAAAGGTACGGACAAGATGACTGCGAACGGGATGAAAAATGACTCATAGAGTGCTGCCATGACAAGATAGATGAAGATAATGCAGATTATGAAAATGACGGCTGTATTTCCCGATCCGGTCTCCTCTTCCTCGCGTGTTATGCCTGAGAAGTCTATTCCGTAGCCGCGAGGGAGGGTCTGTTCGGCTACCTGTTTTATGGCCGCAATGGCCTCGCCTGAGGAGAAACCATCGGCCATGTTCCCGTTGATGCTGATGGATGTGTAAAGGTTGAAGCGTTTCAGCACGAGTGGGTCGTAGACTTTAGTAAGTGTGACAAATTGTGAAATGGGAGCCATTTGCCCATTATGAAGCCGTACGAACACATTCTGGAGAGACTCCTTGTCGTGAACAAATTTGGGGTCTGACTGAATCATAACACGGTAGACCTTGGTGAAGCGGTTGAAGTTTGATGCGTAAATTCCTCCATAGTATCCACCAAGGGTGCTTAATACTTCGGCCGGCGAGATGCCTGCACGTTTGCATAAGGCTGCATCAACGTCAACGACATACTGCGGATAGTCAATGTTGTATGACGAGTAGGCAGCGGCAATTTCCGGACGTTGATTGAGGGCTTTAAGAAAGTTCTGTGTGACGTCGTAGAGTTCACGTACACCATATCCGGCCTTGTCCTGAACGTGAAATTCAAAGCCACCTCCCATGCCGTAACCGGGAATCATGCCTGGTGCCATGACGAAGATACGGGCTGATTTGATGCTTGCTGTGCGTGCATAAATCTGCTGTATCACGCCTTGTACGCTGTGCTTTTTTCCGCTCCGTTGGCTCCAGTCTTTCAACTTGACGATGAGCATGCCCATATTGTTTCCTGTTCCTGATATGATACCTTCACCAGTGACATTGTTGCGAATCTCCATCTCGGGCAGGTCTGCCAGGCATGAGTCTATCTGACGCATGATGTGAGCCGTTTGTTTTACACTGCTTCCGGGTGGAGTCGTGACGTCAACAAGCACTACTCCGGTGTCTTCGTCTGGAACAAGTCCTGTGCGTGTAGTTGATAGGAAGAAGACGAGCAGAACGATAGTCAGGGCTATGCAACTCCACACCAGCCACCGCTGGCGGATGAACACCATGGCCCAGCGTGTATAGCGTTGTATGAGGGCGTTGTATGAAGTGTTATAGGCTGTGCGTACGCGTTGTGCAATCTTGCTGCCTTCGCCTTCTGCAGGGTTTGGACGTAGCATGATGGCGCATAGTGCAGGTGACAGTGTGAGTGCTGAGATGAATGAGATACCTACGGACACGGCCATCGTCAGTCCGAACTCGGTGTAGAACACGCCCGTCGTACCTCCCATAAACGATACGGGGATAAATACGGCCATGAATACCAATGTGGTAGTAAAGAGAGCGGATGTCAGCCCGCCCATGGCATCCACGGAGGCTTTGTAGGCTGATTTGTATCCGGCATCGAAGCGGGCCTGAACGGCTTCAACGACTACGATGGAGTTGTCAACCACAGTGCCGATGACAAGTACTAAAGCAAATAGTGTCAGTAAGTTGAGCGTGAACCCTGCCACCTTGATAAAGGCAAAGGTGCCGATTAGGGAAACTACGATGCCTATGGCAGGAACGAGCGTGGCCCGCAGGTCTTGGAGGAAGAAGTAGACGACCAGCACCACGAGCAGGATGGCCAATATGAGTGAGACAACTACGTTCTTGATGGATGCAAACAGGAATTCGTTGGTGTTTTCAAGTGTGTCAAGACGCAGGTCGTCCGGCATGTCACGTTGCAAGCGTTCAAAGAGTTTGTCAATGTCGAGATTGATTTGTGTGGCGTTCGAACCTGCAATCTGGAAAATCATGGCTGCAATGCCGGGTGAACCGTTCACAAGGCTGGTGTAGTTGTAGTTGTCCAGTCCCAGCTGCATGGTGGCTACATCGGCCAGCCGCAACTGTTCGCCTGACGGCAATGTGCTGATGACCATCTGACCGAACTCTTCTTCTGTCACACGGCGACCGCGGTATTTCATGGTGTACTGGAAGGTCTGGTCGAAGTTCTCGCCAAACGATCCGGTGGCGGCTTCAATGTTTTGCTCGCCCAGCAGAGCCACAATATCTGCAGGGACGAGTCCGTATTGTGCCATCTTTGCCGGATCTAACCATATACGCATAGAGTAGTTGCCTCCAAACACGACCACATTGCCCACGCCAGTCACACGTTGCAGTTCAGGCTTGATATTTATGTTGATGTAGTTTGAGATGAAGTCCTCATCGTAGGTACTGTTGGGACTGTATAGCGCGAAGGCACGCACGGTTGATGGCTGTCGTTTGTAGGTAGTCACACCGATTTGTGTCACCTCAGCGGGTAGCAGTCCGGTAGCCTGAGCCACACGGTTCTGCACGTTCACTTGGGCCATGTCAGCATCTGCTCCCTGACGGAAGTAGACAAAAATCTCTGCCGCACCGCTGTTTGATACCGACGATGTCATATAAATCATGTTCTCAACACCGTTGATGGCTTCCTCAAGCGGAGCAATGACTGACTTCTGAATGGCATCGGCACTTGCGCCCGGATATTGTGCCATCACACCGATGGTGGGGGGTGCGATGTCTGGATATTGTTCGACGGGCAGTGTGCTGAGCGATATGAGTCCAAGCAGCACGATGAACACCGAAATCACGATGGACAGCACCGGCCGGTCAATAAATGTTTTTACGTTCATGATGTGTCTTTTGGTCTTGTTTCTTATGGAGTGAATGTGTTCTTTCCGGATTGTGAGTTCTCTTCAATGTGAGGCGAACGGTTGTGTTCAGTCAATCTGTTCGCCATCGCGCACCAGTCCTGCGCCCTCGGCTATGATGCGTTGTCCGGCTTCCAAACCGCTGTTGACGATGTAACTCCGGCCGTCAGAGGTGGGCGTAACGTCAATGAGTGTCGATTTTGCTCTGCCGTCAACGACGCAGAACGCATAGGTCTTGTCCTGTATTTCGTAGGTGGCAGCCTGGGGGATTACGATGGCGTCGGCATATTCTTGTGTGATGATGACGCTGCACGATCCGCCCGAGAGCAATATCCGGTCGGGATTGGGAAAGACCGCGCGGACACTGACAGCACCCGTCGATTTGTCGATGATGCCACTGATGCTCTCGATGCGTCCCATGGCGTTGTACGCAGTGCCGTTGCTTAGTCTCAGCCCGACTT
>JAFUXZ010000181.1 GCA_017470795.1 Paludibacteraceae bacterium | reverse complement strand
GGTGTTCACTATGGGTGGGGTGCGGCCTACCGGATGCCCGCTTTTGCAAGAGGGCTTGAGCTCTGGGCAGGGGGCGTGGCTGATGCCGACTTTATGGGCAAGCTGATAGCATCGAGTGTCAACAAACCCTATTCGATGGATCTTGCGGCAGGGTTGAATGCTGCCGTGTGGGCCGGATATACATTCCCGACACGCGGACGGACGGTGGCCACGTTGCGCTATCGGGTGCAGGTGCCGGTGGGCGGCGTGATGTTCGTGCCGGAGTGGGGGCAGGCGTACTACGAAATGAGCCTTGACCTGCATCTGAACCGGATACTGCATCTGTCGTCGCTGCATAACCGTGTCGGTCTCAACCAGATGCTGTGTGTCGACCTGCGTCTGCCTCGGAGCAGTTGGCGTGTGGGCGTGGAGCATGAGTATCTTCACTATCAGGCGAACAGGATGCATTTTGCCCGCGAGTTTGTATCGGTGCATGTCGGATGGCTGAGCCTGCTGGATATCCGACGCGGTACACGACGCTAAGCAGAAAAAACGAAAAGCCGCCGATGCCGCCGCAGGGAGTTTCTTTTGAGCAGCGTCAGCTGCTTTTTCTTTTTTTCTTTTCATTTTCCTTTTCATTTACATTTTCATTTTCCCTTGCGAATTGATGCGAATTATGCGATCGCATTCCATCCCGCTCCTGCAAAGGGATTCTGAAAATGCAGGTCTGTCGGTCCCTTGCGTGCGCAGGTGTGCGAATAAACACGTCTACAATCCTTGTAGGCCGGAATCGGAGTTATGAACATACTTTTGAACGGGTTATGAACAGAGTTATGAACAATCGGCCTGTCTTGACGATCTGAGCCGGTGGTCACAGCCCGTGGCAGGGCATCTGTGAGGACTCGTCCGGCAGCTGTGATGCAAAGGATGGCGTGCATGCGGCTGGGGGTGTCGGAAAAAATGAGGGGCAACGTATGGGCGTATTTCGTGATCAGTGAAAATGTCATACCTTTGCTTAACTGAATCAATCAGCCAATGGCACGCAGACGACATATCGCCTCTTCATGGCTGCATCTTCCGGGGGTGCGGCGCGGGGCTGTTATGTCCGGTCTGAAGACAGGGGTTGTGGTGCTGCTGACGGTTTTGCTTGCCGGGTGTATGCGTGAGTCGGACTTCCGGCAGCCCAATACCAATCGCGGCAATATGCAGGCACTGTGGCAACTGATTGATGAGCGCTACTGCTTCCTGGACGAGAAGGGGATTGACTGGGAGCGGATTGGGCGACAGTATCTGGCCGCAGCCGATACCGTCAGTGAGGGCGATGAACGTGCTCTGTTCGGCCTGATGGCCTCCATGCTCGATTCGCTCCGTGACGGGCATGTCAACCTTTACAGCCCTTTCGATGTCTCGCGCAACAAAGCCTGGTATGAAGGCTATCCGGACAATTACGACGACGAGATTGTCTACTCTGACCGCTATCTGGGCGATGATTATCACCTTGCCGGCGGGTTGCAATACCGGCATATCGATGATTCGGTGGGCCTGATACGCTACCCGTCGTTTCAGACGGCCTTCGGGTTGTCGAACATGAACTATGTGCTTCACCACTTCATCGACTGCAAGGGCATCATTCTCGATGTACGTGACAACGGGGGCGGCTTTCTGGACTACAGCTACAGGCTGGCAGCGACCTTCTTCGACGAGGCTGTCTGCGTGGGATACATACGCCACAAGACCGGTGCCGGACATGCCGATTTCAGTCCGGAAGAGCAGATGACGGTCGACCCCTCGCAGGCCGGGACCCGATGGCTCCGCCCGGTGGTTGTCCTGTGCAACCGCAACACCTACTCAGCCGCCAACCACTTCGTCAACGCCATGCGCTATGCGCCCAACTGCCTGATTATCGGTTGCCGGACGGGTGGGGGGGGCGGTCTGCCGATGAGCTACGAACTGCCCAACGGCTGGATTGTCCGCTTCTCGGCTGTGCCCATGACCGACCGTGACCGTCAGTCGATAGAAGACGGCATCGAACCTCATCTGCGGGTTGACTACACCGATGCTGCAGTGGCTCTCGGTGAAGACCGACTGATTGAGACCGCCCGTCAGATTATCTTGAAAGCCTATCAGAACAATGAGACAAATTGATTGGAAAATACTGATTCTGACCATCGTCGCAGTGGCCCTGTTTGTGGTGCTGCTGATGCGTTCATGCCGCCGGACTGATGCGGTACGCTATCCTGCTGCAGCGGCCAGTGTCGAGCCCGACAGCCGCGTGGAAGGTATGGACTATGCCCGTGTCTTTAACGACCTCAACGACCTCCAGCTCGAGGCTGCCACAGGGCGCGGCATCGTTCCGCTTACCACGCGTGACGACCTGCAGGGCAGCATCCGCGCCAATCACCTGCGCCATGTGCGCACCAACCGCCTGCACCAGATTGACCCGCTCACCCATTCGTCGCCTTACCTCATGCCCCATGCGGCCCGTTTGCTTGACGACCTCGGACGCGCCTTTGCCGACACACTCGCCCGACGCGGCCTGCCGCCCTACCGCTTCATCGTCACGAGCATGCTGCGGACGCAGCAGGACCAGGCCGACCTGTCGTCGGGCAATGTCAATGCCACTGCCAACTCCACCCACTGCTACGCCACCACCTTTGATATCACCTACGCGCGCTTCGCAGCCCCTGAAAATTGCACCTCCCCGCTTGATGTACATACGCTTACGCGCCTGTTGGGCCATGTCATCAAGGCTTTCCGGCAGCAAGACCGCTGCTACGTCAAATACGAGAATCAGCAACCCTGTTTCCACATCACGGCACGATGATATTGCACGCTGCGCCGATGGAAAAGCAGGCCCTTTGCCTCCCTGACAATAAAAAAGTATCAACATATTTTGTAGTTCAAAACATTGTTGTACCTTTGCAGGCCGTTTATTATCCAATGTTGAAAACGGGCGCAGCATCTTTGATAAACCGCAGGACTTGTTCCGATTAGCCTCAATTCAAGCCTGCGGGGGCGGAGACGCGAAGCCTATTTGCTAATGTATAATTAACTCGTAAAGTGGATACTTTAAGTTTCAAAACACAAAATCTCAACAAAGCCACGGCTCAGAAGGAGTGGGTGGTTGTTGACGCCACGGATATGGTGCTGGGTCGTATGTGTACGAAGATCGCCAAGTTGATTCGCGGTAAGTACAAACCCGGATTCACGCCCAACGTGGATTGTGGTGACAATGTGATTGTAATCAATGCCGACAAAGTCGTGCTGACAGGCAAGAAGTGGACCGATCGCATCTACCTGCGCTACACGGGCTTCCCCGGAGGTCAGCGTGAGTACACACCGGCAGATCTGAAGAAGAAAGGCGCAGACTTCCTGATTCGTAAGGTCGTTCGCGGCATGCTCCCCAAGAACCGTCTTGGCGACAAGCTGATTAACAATCTGCACGTGTTTGCTGATGCCGACTACTCGAAGTATCAGGCTCAAAAGCCCAAACAAATTGATTTAAACTCACTCAAATAAGCAGGAAACATGGAAGTAATCAATGCCTTAGGCAGAAGAAAAGCTGCCGTAGCGCGCATCTACGTTAGTGAAGGTAGTGGCAAAATTACGATCAATAAGCGCGATTTGGAGGTTTATTTCCCTCTTTCTTCGCTCCGCTATGTGGTAATGCAGCCGCTGTACAAGTTGGGTGTGGCAGAGAAATATGACATCAAGGTCAACCTTGACGGAGGTGGAATCAAAGGACAGGCTGAGGCTCTTCGTTTAGCCATTGCACGTGCCCTCGTGAAAATCAACCCCGAAGACAAGGCTGTACTCAAGGCCGACGGATTCATGACGCGTGATGCCCGTGAGGTTGAACGTAAGAAACCGGGTCGTCCGAAAGCACGTCGTCGTTTCCAGTTCTCGAAACGTTAATCGACTGTTGCAGCATCGCCTGCCGCTGTTCAGCTGCCTGATGCGGCATAGGGATGCATGCTGCGAGACACAAAAAAGAATGTTTAGTATCTAAACCATGCGGACTCCACACCCTTGTGTGGGCTACCGCATGGCTGATTAAACCAAGAATG
This sequence comes from Paludibacteraceae bacterium, assembly GCA_017470795.1. Lineage (GTDB taxonomy): Bacteria > Bacteroidota > Bacteroidia > Bacteroidales > Paludibacteraceae > RGIG4928. The sequence continues at coordinate 768 of JAFUXZ010000181.1, read as the reverse complement.
TAAACAAACCAAAAACAAAACAACATGCCAAGAACTAATTTTGAACAACTTCTCGAAGCCGGTTGTCACTTCGGACACCTTCGTCGCAAATGGAATCCTGCCATGGCTCCCTACATCTTCATGGAGCGCAACGGAATCCACATTCTCGATCTGAACAAGACCGTTGTCAAGATTGACGAAGCAGCTGAGGCTGCCAAGCAAATTGCCAAGCAGGGTCGTAAGATTCTTTTCATAGGAACGAAGAAGCAAGCCAAGGAAGTTGTGGCAGAACGTGCTAAAGAAGTCGGAATGCCTTACATCTCAGAACGCTGGGCCGGTGGTATGTTGACCAACTTCCCCACAATCCGTAAGGCTGTGAAGAAGATGACCAACATCGACAAGATGGCCACCGATGGTACTTTCGACCAAATCTCAAAGCGTGAGAAACTCCAGATTACGCGTCAGCGTGAAAAACTGGAGAAGAACCTCGGTTCTATCGCCGACCTGACACGCCTGCCGTCAGCACTTTTCGTCGTTGACGTACTCAAAGAGCATATCGCAGTGTCTGAGGCCAACCGTCTCGGTATTCCCGTGTTCGGTATTGTAGACACCAACAGCAACCCCAATGGGATTGACTACGTTATTCCGGCCAATGATGACGCCACCAAGTCGGTTGACGTAATCCTGACAGCCATCGTTGAGGCTATCAAAGAAGGTCAGGAAGAACGCAAGATTGAAAAGGCTGACACAGAGGCCGCCGATGCTCAGAAAGAGGAAGAGAGCGGTGAG
>JAFUXZ010000180.1 GCA_017470795.1 Paludibacteraceae bacterium | reverse complement strand
TCTTTGTGTTTGGCGAAGATGAAAGGTTCGTATGCATAGCGGAAAGCCTGCGTGAACATCATCATCACCATTGCGATCTTGAAGCATGCGCCGTAGATTCCCAGTTCGGCCTGTGCGTCCCCGGCCTTGTAGAGGAAGGGGAAGAGGATCTTGTCGAGTGTCTGGTTCATGATGCCGGCCACGCCGAGTATCAGTAAGGGCAGGGAGTAGCGGAGCATCTTGGCGAGCAGTGTCCGGTTGAAGTCCCATCCTGCGCGCAGGATGTCGGGCAGCAGGCAGACGGTGATGACGCCGGTGGAGATCATGTTGCTCACAAAGACATAGCCTACGCCGTAGTCGGGTCTGAAGAACCAGTCAATCCATTCAGGATGTGTCTGCATCAGTCTGGGGCAGCCGATCAGGAAAAACAGGTTGCAGGCGATGTTGACGAAGATGCCGAGCAGCTTGAAGGCTGCAAATTTGATGGCTCTGCGCCGGTAGCGCAGGTAGGCGAATGGGATGCAGTCGAAGGCGTCAATGCTGACGATGATGCCCATCATAGCAACAAATTCGCTGTGCGCCTCATAGCCCAGCCAACGGCTGATGGAGGGTGCGAAGCCGGCGAAGCCGGCAATGGCGATCAGCGAGGTGGTTCCGACGCAGATCAGGGTGGTGCTGTAGACTTGTGTGGGGTTCTGGTCTTCGCGGTTGATGAAGCGGAACAGTCCGGTCTCCATGCCGTAGGTCAGGATGACGATGAGTAATGCTGTCCAGGCGTAGAGGTTGGTGACGATGCCATAGTCGGCCGAGCTTGCCAGCACGAAGGTGTACAGCGGAACGAGCAGCCAGTTGAGGAATCTGCCGAGCATGCTGCTCAGTCCGTATATGGCGGTCTCACGGGCCAGTGATTTCATTTCTTTCATAGGCGCGATGCGATGTGTTCTTAGTTGCCCGCATGGGATTGCGTGGCGGTCAGGCAATGCGTGCGGCCAGGGCGGTCAGAAAAGCGACTGCATCCGGTCGTCGGTCCGTCCGAACGGTGTTTTGCCCAGATGCTTGAAGGCCAGGTCTGTAGCTACCCGTCCGCGGGGTGTCCGGTTGATGAATCCTTCTTTGATCAGATAGGGTTCGTAGACTTCCTCAACGGTCCCTGCGTCTTCACTCAAGGCGGTGGCGAGGGTGTTGACGCCTACGGGTCCGCCATGAAACTTGTCGATGATGATGTTGAGCAGTTTGTGGTCTATTTCGTCGAGTCCGTGCGTGTCGATATGCAGTGCTTCGAGGGCGTAGCGCGTGATTTCAAGGTCGATGTCGCCGTTGCCTTTAACTTGCGCAAAGTCGCGTACGCGGCGCAACAGTGCGTTGGCTATACGCGGTGTTCCGCGGCTGCGGCGGGCGATTTCGGATGCGGCTTTCGGTTGGATATGGAGGTTGAGCAGCCGTGCGGAGCGGCATACGATGCGCGACAGTACTTCTGCGTCGTAGTACTCCAAGTGGCAGCTGATGCCGAAGCGGGCACGCAGGGGGCTGGTGAGCAGTCCGCTGCGTGTCGTAGCCCCGATGAGTGTGAACGGGGCGAGTTTGAGCTGTACTGACCGTGCTGCCGGACCTTTGTCGATCAGGATGTCAATCCGGTAATCCTCCATGGCGGAGTAGAGATACTCTTCTACCACGGGGCTGAGGCGGTGGATTTCGTCTATGAAGAGCACGTCGTTCTCTTCCAGCGATGTGAGCAGTCCTGCCAGGTCGCCGGGCTTGTCGAGCACGGGCCCGGAGGTTACCTTGAAGCCCACACCGAGTTCGTTGGCGATGATGTTCGAGAGTGTGGTCTTGCCCAGTCCCGGAGGACCGAAGAGCAGTGTGTGGTCGAGACTCTCGCCCCTGAGCCGTGCGGCCTGCACGAACACGCGCAGGTTCTGCACGATGTCGGTCTGGCCGTTGAAGTCGTCAAACTGCAGTGGTCGCAGGGCGTTCTCCAGTTCGCGCTCGGGGTCTGGTGTCTGTTGCTGTTGTCTGATGTCGAAGTCGTCCATGACGCGGTGTGATGTCGTTGGGAAGTGTTCAGGGGGCAGTGTGGTCTGCGGCATTGGCCTGGTTGAAGCGGGTCTGGATGTCGGTGTCTGATGATACCTGCACATTGTCGACGATGCGTCCTTGGCTCATGATGAGCACGCGCGAGCAGACGGCGTTAATCTCCTGAAGGATGTGTGTGCTCAGCAGGATGGTCTTGTGCTCCCCTGCCTGTCTGATGATGCGGTGCAGTTCGGCCAGCTGCTCGATGTCCAGTCCGTTGGTCGGCTCGTCGAGGATCAGCAGTTCGGGGTCGTGAATCATGGCTCCTGCCAGTCCGACGCGCTGCCGCTGACCTTTCGACAGGCGGCTGATACGGCGGTCGAGCAGGCCGTTCAGTTCGAGCTGGTCGCTCATCCGGTCCAGCCTGCTGCGTGTCTGCTGCCGGTCGAGTCCGCGTATGCGGGCTGCAAACGTCAGGTACTCGCCCACCTGCATGTCGTCATACAGCGGGTTGTGTTCTGCCAGGTAGCCCGTCAGACGTGCGCACTTCACGGGCTCCTCTTTCAGCTCCATGCCGCCGATGCGGATGCTCCCTTCGTCATAGCGCAGCGCACCCGTCATCAGGCGCATCAGCGTTGTCTTGCCGACGCCGTTCCTGCCCAGCAGACCCACCACCTCACCCCGACCGAGATGAAGCCCGATGTCCTGCAGTATGGGCCGTCCGCCCAGATGCTTGTTGAGTTGCGTGATTTCTACCATGTCCGTGTCGCGGCATGCCCTGCCCCCGGTCGGCTCCGTGTCAGAACGGCTCCGGGAGAGCCTTTGCAGGGCTGTTGATGCCCGCTTTTGTTGCGCAAATTTACACTTTTTTGCGTCAATTATTTTCTTGATTGTCCAAAATTTGTTTTCTTTGCATTCCGAACTCGTGGGTAAACTCTTAAAACACATCATAGTCATGAAGAACTTATTGAAATACTGCGGCGTCATCATCGTGCTCTTGGGCGTGCTTGTTGAGGTGATTTACTTCTTTGGTACGCGTTCCAACGTTATGCTGATTGTGGCAGGACTGCTCATTGTGTGCGGGACAATCAGTCACATCGTGCTCAACCGATACCTCGCCGATTAAGCTTCCTGAACGATACGGCCGGCCTTGCTCTGCATGAGTGAGGCCGACCTTTTTGTTTTCATAGGCGTCAGCCTTGTGTCAGTGCAGGTCTGCCGGATGCTGCCGTCGGGATGGCTGACGTGCTGTCGGAGCCCGTGATGCGGCATGGCGGCATGGTGTGCCCCCGGCCGGGCCTGTCGGCCGTGGCTGCCGGCAAGCCGTCCTGACAGCTGCAGCCCGCCGGTGCTGCCTCTGACCGACCTTTCCCCCTGCCTGCAGCCTGCGGTGCTGCTCCGCCTGACGGTCTGCGCACTCTGACGGCCACCGGCTGTGCCTGCCCGTCACCCGCAGGCTGCGTGCCGACCTTTTTCCGCGGTGCTCGCCCGGGCGGCATGGAGCGCATTGCCGACGCGCCGGCAGGGCTTGCAGGAGCAGTCTGCAACCAAATCATCTTCTGAGATGAAAAACATCTGCAGACGTGTCAACAAATAATTGTACCTTTGCACACTTGAAGGACACTGCTCACAACGCACCGTCCGCAACCAATCAACGCATACAACCCCGGATATGGAACTTGCAACCAAATACAACCCTACAGACATCGAAGCCAAGTGGTATCAGTACTGGCTGGACAATCATCTTTTTCATTCAGAACCTGACGGGCGCGAACCCTATACGGTAGTCATCCCGCCCCCCAACGTGACGGGCGTGCTCCACATGGGTCACATGCTCAACAATACGATTCAGGACATCCTCGTCCGCCGTGCCCGCATGATGGGCAAGAACGCCTGCTGGGTGCCCGGCACAGATCATGCATCCATCGCCACCGAGGCCAAAGTCGTGGCCCGACTGGCCGGGCAAGGCATCAAAAAGACCGACCTGAGCCGCGAAGAGTTCCTCAAACACGCATGGGACTGGACGCATGAACACGGCGGCATCATCCTCAAGCAGCTCCGCCGGCTCGGGGCCTCGTGCGACTGGGACCGGACGGCCTTCACGATGGATGAGGCACGGTCAGCGTCTGTGATTCGTGTCTTCTGCGATCTGTACAGAAAAGGTCTGATCTATCGCGGCGTGCGGATGGTCAACTGGGACCCCAAAGCCCTGACTGCCCTGTCTGACGAAGAAGTCGTCTTCAAAGAACATCAGGGCAAGCTCTACTACCTGCGCTACCGCGTTGTGGGTGACGAAGAGCGCTATGCCGTCGTGGCCACCACGCGCCCCGAGACCATCATGGGCGACACCGCCATGTGCATCAACCCCGACGACGCCAAAAACCAGTGGCTGCGCGGCAAGCGCGTGATAGTGCCGCTCGTCGGGCGCGAGATCCCCGTGATAGAAGACACTTATGTCGACACCGAGTTCGGTACGGGCTGTCTGAAAGTCACCCCCGCACACGATGTGAACGACTACATGCTCGGGCAGAAATATCAGCTGCCCTCCATCGATATCTTCAACGATGACGGGACGCTCTCCGAAGCCGCCGGGCTCTACGTGGGCATGGACCGCTTCGAATGCCGCAAGCAGATTGAGAACGACCTCCGTGAGGCCGGCCTGCTCGAAAAGGTGGAGGCCTACACCAACAACGTGGGCTTCTCGGAGCGCACCAACGTGCCGATTGAGCCCAAACTGTCGATGCAGTGGTTCCTGCGCATGCAGCACTTTGCCGACATCGCCCTGCCCCCCGTGATGAATGACGATATCCGCTTCTATCCGGCCAAATACAAGAACACCTATCGCCACTGGCTTGAGAACATCAAGGACTGGTGCATCAGCCGTCAGCTGTGGTGGGGTCACCGGATTCCGGCCTACTACCTTGCTGACGGACGCGTGGTGGTGGCCGAGACGGCCGAGCAGGCCCTTGACGAAGCACGCTCGCTGACGGGCAATGACGCCCTGACGGCGGCCGACCTGCGTCAGGATGCCGACTGCCTCGACACGTGGTTCAGCTCATGGCTGTGGCCCATCAGCCTGTTTGACGGCATACGCAACCCGGGCAACAAAGAGCTGGCCTACTACTATCCGACAGCCGACCTCGTGACCGGACCCGACATCATCTTCTTCTGGGTCGCACGCATGATCATGGCCGGATACGAATATCAGGGTCAGATGCCGTTCCGTCATGTCTACTTCACCGGCATCGTGCGCGACAAGCTGGGCCGCAAGATGTCCAAGAGCCTCGGCAACTCGCCCGACCCCATAGACCTGATTGACAAGTATGGCGCCGACGGCGTGCGCATGGGCATGATGCTCTCCGCTCCGGCCGGCAACGACATCCTCTTCGACGAGTCGCTCTGCGAGCAGGGACGCAACTTCAACAACAAGATCTGGAATGCCTTCAGGCTCGTCAAGGGCTGGCAGGTAGCAGATCAGGAGCAGCCCGACGTTGCGCGGCTGGCCTGCGAGTGGTTTGACGCCCGGCTGAACACGACGCTCACCGAGGTGAGCCGCCTGTTCGACGAATATCGCCTCTCGGATGCACTCATGATGCTCTACAAACTCTTCTGGGACGAATTCTCGGCATGGTACTTAGAGATTGTGAAACCCGCATTCGGTCAGCCCATCGACCGCACCACCTATGACGCCACGCTCCACTTCTTCGACGTGCTGCTCCGTGCGCTTCACCCCTTCATGCCGTTCATCACGGAAGAACTCTGGCAGGCACTTGCTCCGCGTCAGACCGGTGAGAGCATCATGACGGCACAGATGCCGCCGCTCAAGCCTGTGGCACAGGACGTGCTCGACGCCTTTGAACTGATGAAGCAGATTGTGGCCGGCGTGCGCAACGTGCGTGCACAGAAAGAAATATCGCCCAAAGACGCACTCACCCTGCAGGCCGTCGGTCAGCACGACAGCCGGCTCGACAGCATCGTGTGCAAACTGGCCAACCTCTCGGAGGTCGCCCGGGTGACGGAGAAAGCCGGCGGGTCGGTGAGCTTCATCGCCGGAACGACAGAATATGCCGTGCCGATGGACGGACACATCAATGCCGAAGAAGA
>JAFUXZ010000179.1 GCA_017470795.1 Paludibacteraceae bacterium | reverse complement strand
ATGCGTAGCCTCCATACCGACAGTGTACTACTTTGACGACACAACACAGACGCACGCTATCAGCATCATCAATGACACTCAGATTCCGAACTGCTGGTCCAGTGGCAATACGAATCCAAATGCAGAAAGTACGTATGTTCCGCACATCGTATCATCTGACGGAACAACTCACGGAGCAGTGTCTTACAGCGGCAAGAACGCCCTCTATCTTTGCAGCACATACGGAAGCCCCTTGGCATATGCAGTCCTCCCGCTGATTAGCACCTCAAGCAGACCGATTGCCCTGCACTTCAAAGTGCGCGCTGTTTCACACGACACCATCACACGACAACTTCATCAGCCCTACGACCAGCGTCTGAGTGCACATACCATCAAGGTTGGGCTCATGGAGCACCCGACAGCACCTGACACGATGCACGAACTGATGGCATATCAGATTCAGACGCACGACACCGAATCACAGATTGACACGGCTGACAGTCACATGCTCTGGGAAGACGTGCAAATCCCACTGTCGGCCGACCTGCTCCAGACACATCGCTATCCTGCTCTTGTTGCCGACCTGCCCGGCGGATATGCCTATAACTGCGCATATATTGATGATGTCAGCATCGAATATGCCCCCGACAACGGGCTATACAAGCCATACAATCTCAAGACTGACAGCATCGGAACGCACACCATCACAGCCCACTGGCAAGAGACCGGACATGCCACGCTATGGGAGACCTCTGTCACACCGCATCACATGCTACCCAACTCCGGTGTCATCACTATGCAGGCCGAACAGAAAGCCGTGTTCTCCGACCTTGCACCCTCCACGGCATACGACCTCTACGTACGCGCCGTCAGCAAGACTGACCATTCAGAATGGTACGGGCCATTATCCGTTGTCACAGCATGCCTGTATCAACCGACCGACACCATCCGTTTTGACGACAAGTCACAGCATGAAGTGCATGCCACTCTCGGACGCGACACTTTCTACATGCAACAATGCTGGAAATCCTTTAACCCGACGACCACCTCACCGGCCTACTGCCCCTACCTTGTTCACAACAGGCACGATGCCTCTTATGCATACTCCGGCACGTCTGCCCTGAAACTATACACAACGCAAAACTACCCCGGAGCAACTGCCGTAATGCCTGAGACCGAAGGCGACATGGACACACTCGTCTTGCACCTGAAAGCAAGAGCCGGGTATTATGCCCCCGAAACAAGACAATATATTTCCTACGCGACTGAAGCATACGAACACCAGCTGCTCATCGGCACCCTTCAAGATCTTAATGATCCGGAGAGTTTTCAACTCATTCATCGTCTCACCCTTGACAAGGCACCAACGATTCAGACGGACAATCCGCAACACGGATGGACCGAGGCAGCAATTCCGCTCAAAGGAAGCAAAGGGCGATATATTGCGCTGCGTGCCGGGAGTGTGATGACCGACCATATCTATGTCGATGACATCAGCCTGCAAGCAATCACCGACACATGCTACATCCCGACACAGGTGAGTGTGAACATGCAAACGCTCACGGCATATCATGCCGACTTTACGTGGAGCTCTGATGCTTCGCAATGGGAAGTTTGCCTGATTCATCTGGGCGACACCATCATGAGAGATATTACAGAAGTGCCGCGATATGCTTACGAGCACCTCACGCAACTGGAGCATTACATCTTTGCCGTCAGAGCCATCTGCGACGAAGAAAGGACGCCGTGGTCAGAAGTGTCATTCGACACGCCATGCCCCATCTATGATTTTCAGACAGCCTACTGGAACTTCAACGAGCGGCTATTCAAATACGGAGCATCCAGTGCTTATCTGATTCCTGAATGCTGGCATGTCGGCAACCCTTACTCTACCCTGCAGTATTACAGTCCATACATTGCTCAAAACAACGAGCGCCTCACTGTTGCACGGGATGATGCACCCCAGGGGCAAGCCCTACTCTTCTACAATCTGAACAATGTTGAATCGGCGTATGCTGTCATGCCGGACATCAGGGTGGCGCTTGACTCCGCCGTTCTGCACTTCTATGGACGCGCGGCCATATTCCATAGCGCACACGACACAGAATCACCCGGCAGACTCCACGAACCCAACAGCGGATACAGCCGAACACTGATTATCGGAACCATGTCCGACCCGAATGACTTCAGCACATTCACTCCTCACAACACCATCCACTATGACTACACATGGGCACAACACCAGTACACTTATGTCAACTCTGACATGACGGGCAATAACTATTGGCAAGAATACTACATTCCACTTTCCAACTACAAAGAGGGGAATATCGCTTTCGTCCAGCCCGGACGAAGCAAGAGTTATTTCTACCTTGATGACGTAAGTATCCTGCACACAGGTTATTGCTCCATGCCATACATCGCCTCGGATAGTCTGACAGCAACAACAGCCTCCATAGTCTGGCGCATACCAACCGGTGAGGATGAGTCATACGTTCAGGTAGCGACAGACGAGTTATTCAGAAACATCGTCTACAGCGATACGCTTCATGCGGTCAATCAAGCCGGAATACAGCACCTGCATCCGTACACCACCTACTACTACCGTGTCGGACATGTCTGCCGTCAAAGCCGTCAGGTCGAATGGGCCGTCGGTACATTCACGACAGCCGTTCAGCCAAGATATGCTGAAACATTCGGCAGCATGACAGATTGGCCCGAAGGCTGGAACGTGGGCAGTGCAACTGCACAAAGTCTGTTCAATGGCGGGCACCTGCTGGTACTTGACCGGGGCAACTGGTCTGTTGGCACGCAAGGAGCCGACACCCATCTGATAGGGACAATACAGCGCAACAACTACGACTATTACCGCCATATCGCCATCAGCCCCGTTATCGACCTGGAACAAGATGACACGGCATCTTACCTGCTCACATTTGACATGGCCATAACCGACCAAAGCGGTTCATACGCCACCACAGACAATCCGACAGATGAGTTTATGGTCATCATCACAGATGCCGACGCACAAAATTGGCGTGAACAGGATGCTACCATCTGGAACAACACGGGCACCGGCAACCACCGATTTGCCGATATTGGCATAACGTACAAGAAATATCACGTCGATTTAAGCCGGTATGCAGGCAAGAAAATCCGCATTGCATTCTACCTGCGCCCCGGAGACAGAAATACCAGCCATCTGTACGACTATCTGCATATTGACAACATACAGGTCAACTACGCTGACCATCAAGATTGGACTGATACGATATGCGCCCTGACCGATTATGCTGATCATGGATTTGACCTCAAAGCCGAACAACTTCACGTCGGCCATAACAGGTCAGAACGCATCACCGTCTCAGACATGGATGGTATACCCGACCTTGTAGAACAAATTTCCCTCTTCGTGAAGCCTGCTCCCTCCACCACCCGACTGGCCACGATATGCGCCGGAGAGACTTATATCGACCAGGACTTCAACATCACCGCCACGGCCTCCGGAGTCTACAAGAGAAAGGTAGAAGGCGCATCGACCTGTGACTCCGTCATCATCCTGTCTTTATCCGTCCTACCTTCAGCCACGGAAACACAACATATCGACATCTGCTATGGCCAAAGTGTCTATTGGCATGGCCGGGAGGTATATAACACAACGATACTGACCGACACACTGACAACATCTCTCGGATGCGACTCCATACTAACGACGTATGTTCACCGACTGGATGCTCTGTCATCGATTGACAGCATCACGCTTTGTGCCGGGCAGGTGATGCCATTCTTCAATCAGGTGATCAATTCCCCCGGTACTTATCATGCGGCGACGACGTCCAGTATGGGTTGTGACTCATCTGTGACATGGGTTGTCACCTACCTGCAGGATGCCGTACACACATATCATGCGGCTATATGCCGAGGTAACACGTATACGGACGAGCACTTCGTCGGCGTTGGTCGCAGTGGAAGCTATTCTGTCCATCTGCACTCGGATGTCACCGGGTGTGACTCTACCCTGACGCTTCACCTGATGGTCGCAGATGAGCATAATCATGTATTTGATACAATTACCACAGATCAGCTGCCCTACATCCTGAACGGGCACCTTTTGCTGGAAACCGTGAGCTCACAAGACGATTACGAATTGCCGATGATGACTGACTGCGGCAACATCATGGTGCACATTCATATACGCTCAACATCAGCAAAGACGAGCAAGGTTTCACTGTCCGAAACACACCTGTATCCCAACCCTGTCCAAATCGGCCAGCCAGTCATGCTACACAGCGAACGGCCAATAAGTCATATCCGCGTGTATGATGCCATGGGGCGCATTGTCCGTTCATTATCCATTGACGCGCAACCGGCCCGGATTCCTCCGTTTGAACAATCCGGCGTGTACATCATCGAGGCAACAGATTTCGGGCAGGATATCTGTCGCCAAAAACTGATTGTCAACTGAGCAGGGAGACCTCCGTCTTAAAAATGTATGGTGTGGAGACGGCCGATAATGGTGTCAGTATAGATTTGTGCACCAATCCCGTTCAAATGCCCGTCATCATAGAAGTTGTTCGTATCAGAGCAGACAGACGGGAGTTTGTCAAAGTTCCAAAACGGCAGCTGATATTCTGAAGCGATTGCGTTCATGTAGTCTGTGAAGCCAGAATCCTGCAGCAGGTTGGGCGAGTGACAGATAATCAGAAAGATATGACGATCTTTACAAAGTCGGACAGACCGTTTCAGATATTCTTCAGCGAGCGGTATGGGTTCAAACGTTGTGCGCTCACCGGCAGCAAAGCGGTGATTGTTTGTCGGCAGTGCGATAAAGCCGGCATGATGCTCGTTGCGCGTATACCGGCGGCGAATATCACGTAGTGACGAGTTGTATTGATATAAGGCTGAGTAGCACAGCAGGTGCTTTGCTCCAATCATCTGGTCAACAACCTGACGCACTGTGGGATTAGCCCAATAATAAGGCAGGTATCGATAATACGAATCGATGTTGGCCTCACGCTCAAACTGGGCTGCATTCAGATCGAGTATTACAACCTGGGGCGGGTTATCCTTTACAATGCGCTCAAGGCACAGATAAATGTAAGGCATACCCATAAACTCATAACTTACGTTGGCCACTCTTATACCCAAACTGTCTGACATTCGCTGTTCGTCATAGTGATACAACGCTGTTGAGGCCCCTATCACTGCCATATCAACAGAGTCATGAGCGAACTGGTAGGCATACATCCCCGACAGTTGACAATCCGCCGGGACGTCATGCTCGTAGATATGCCTGCAAAGCACACGATAGGCCAAATCTACACCCGCCACGATGAGCAGGACACACAGACAATCTATGAGGAAGGTCTTCATCTTTCGCTATGGGTCAAAACTGCATGTAGATAAAGTTAACTCCGTCAAGTACTCCTGTACCTATCACATAGCACAACAACAGGGCAAAAGAGACGATTCGCACCCATCGGTCCGGGGCGTGCAGCAAGTGAACGTTCCAGCCCAGTTCGTCTTTTACTTCCTTGAAGAGGAGCAGCACAACCGAACAGCCGCCATACACAAACACCAACCAGTCGCCGATGTACAAACTCCCGGGGCACGTGAAAATCTGACTGACAACCGTACACACATCGCCCATGTCTGCAGCGCGGAAGATCATGGCTGCAAAGGCATAGATGAGGAACACCTCCATCCACCTCAGAGTTCTGTACAGGGCATTGGTCTTCAGATGATGTGACTTCTCAAACTTTTTTCTACGTTGCGACAGACTCATCTCAACGACCATCACTACGCCATAAAATGCGCCGAAGACCACATAAGTCCAGTTGGCTCCATGCCATGCACCGATAACCAGCAGATTGACCATCGTAGCCATGTACAGCCCCATAGCTCCCCTGTCGCGCCACCGCAGGTTGAGCGGCATGAAGATATAATCTGTTATCCATGTGGTGAGGGAAATATGCCACCTCCGCCAGAAGGCAGCCACTGATGTTGCAAGAAAAGGTCTGTTGAAGTTTGGCGTGACCTTCAGGCCGAGCAACAGACCGACACCGATAGCCATGTTGGAGTATCCGGCAAAGTCGGTATAGATCTGCAACGCGTACTTCAATATAGCCACAATGATACTGGTCGAGTTGTGCGCCTGTGCATTGTCAAGTACGGCAGTCGTATAGACCACCAGACGATCCGAGATGCATAATTTCATAAACAACCCCCACAGGAAAGTGCGACATCCCTCTGAAAGCATATCTGCATCAGTTCTTCGCACCTGTCCCAGCTGCGGCAGAAATTGGTTAGGCCGGT
>JAFUXZ010000178.1 GCA_017470795.1 Paludibacteraceae bacterium | reverse complement strand
CGGCAGAATCATGTTCGATATCGGCGACGATATGCACAAGTCGGTCAAGTCGATGGGCGATGAACTGGACGGCATCAGCAAGTCCTTAAAGGACACCGGCGAACTGGCGAACATTTCCGTCGCGGTCGGTACGAACGGCGTCAAGGCGTATGCTACTGGCGGTTTCGTGGAGGACGGCCTGTTCTTTGCGAACCATAACGAACTTGTCGGCCAGTTTGACAACGGCAGAACAGCAGTTGCGAACAACGAGCAGATCGTCGCGGGTATCCAAGCAGGTGTTTATCTTGCAGTTCGCGATGCGATGCGCGACAGCGGCGGTCAAACGGTTCAACTGGTCGGCGACGCGTCGAAGCTGTTCAAGATGGTTCGCGGACAGGCACAGCAATTCCGTAGATCCACAGGCGCGAGCGCGTTCACGTGATTTTGTAAACATTTGGTTACAGGGGCGGTCTTTCGGGGCCGCTCCTTTGTTATGGGGAGATTACACCTATGGCATATCAAGGATATCTCTTGGCGGTTAACGGTACGCAGATACCTGACAAGTATTTCCGCGCGGAGACGTACAAGGTGACGTGGAACACCAACGACCTCGATTCGTACCGCGATGCGAACGGCGAATTACACAGGAATGCGCTGCCGCACAAACCAATGAAAATCGAATGGGAAACGCCGCCGCTGATGACGAACACGCAGATGGCCGAGCTGATGGCATTGCTGCCTATGGCTGAGAGCAACTATGAGCGCAAGGCATCTGTGACGGCCTACATCCCGGAACTGGACACGTACAAGACACAGGACTGCTATATGCCGGACCCGCAGTTCGAGTTATACGGCACATATGGCGGCAAGGTACGGTACAACCAGGTTCGCTTTGCCTTTATCGGCTACTAAGGAGGATAGAGATGCTCAATATCCCTGATGCGATCAAGACGCTCTATCAACAGGACAGCGTTCGCAAGAACTTTCGCGTCAAGTTCCCGAACGGCGAGATGCCTGACATCACGAACAGCAACGTGCTGACAGAGTCGGTCACGTTCACTGAGTCGCTTTGCAGTCAGCAGTATTTGAAGTTTGGCCTGACCGAGGCGTCCGAGATCCAGTTCGAGACTATCGGCATCGGCAATATGCTCGGCATGACGATAGAGTGCTATAGCGAGATAGACACCACGTCACTGACCGCCGCGCAGATAGCAGACATACAGGCCATGACCGGCCTCGACGGAGAGCTGGTGCTTGCCGCTGACAGCGACCTGACGAACTTTGACGGCACGACGTGGGGATTTTTTCGTGTTCCGTATGGCACGTTTGTTGTTGATGAATGCCCGCGCAATCACGGCGCGATGACGCACAGGCGAGTGACGGCGTATAGTGAGCGCATCGAGGACGGCACTATTCTTTCCACAATGTACAAGACCCTTCTAAACCAAGACCTTCCCGCAAAAACGTTCACGGTCACGGAGGGTTTTCTCCTTGCGAATATGTGGCAAGGCCTTACAGAAGAGGAGTTTTCGCAGAAGGGGACTGTCAACGATAACGTTCGAAGCGGCGGCACATGGCAGCAAAGTTTCAACTTTACAATGCAAAAGGAGGTCGAGCCGTCGGGGAGCGTCCCTGAATATGAATGGATCATCACAGTGGAATCGACAATTACCGGCCCAGCGTTTAGCATCCCATACGAAAGCGACACATCACCGTACCCACTTGTCGGCGCGTCAGACATCAACATTATGTCGATTAAAGGCGCAATGACGTCAAAGGCCGCGTTGAAGACCGAGGTAATACAAAGCCTGAAGTCGATTATCGAGGACGATTACAGCATTGATCTGACAGGCATTGAGTACAGCTATTACGACGGGTTTGAGACTGTAACCGGCACGTTCACAAGTAATGACGAGGCATACGATATAATTTTCAACAATTGCTTTTATATCTATCCGTCGGTCGTTGGAATAGCTCAATATATCTACTATTGGGAACTGCAATCGGACGAAGAAAACATGATTTATCGTCCGGCAGACTTCCAGAATTTGCTATCAACAAGTTCTGCCGCCTTGGATATAAACGTGCCACACACCTCGACAGCATCCATCACTGTCGACCTTCCGCAGATTTCCTCGTATGACACAAGAGACATTACGCCAACGAACGAGATAATAGATACGAGCCTTATTGAGGCATATTACCTCACAGACGTCAACGAGTCGTGGTCGATTCCGTTCACGTGCAAGGTAAAGGGTTCTCCATCTATTAAACGGAACGGCAGACAATTGTATCAGTACGGGGAAGTGCTGAAGGTCAAAGATATGTTGCAAGGAATGGTCGAACTGTCCGGCCATTTTTTGATGATGCAACGGGACGGCAAATACGGCGCTGTCAGTTTGTCCTCACCGGATACGGAAAGCATCGAGCGGTCGGAATACTCGGAACTGTGGTGGGATGAGTATGACGTAGACCCTATCGGGACGATCATCTACACGTTCCTTGACCAGGATGCGGACGAGGAGTCAACAGTTACTTATGATTTTGGCGACGGCGAGTCGGTATATGAAATGAAAGACAATTTCATTCTGAAAAACTTGTCGAGCGCATCAATGAGTACCATCAACACGCTCCTCGACACTTATTTCATCCCCAACATCACGGGCGTCAATTTTACTCCCATCGAGCTGGACATGATTGGCTTGCCGTACATCGAGGACGGCGACTATTTGACTGTCACTGCCGAGGACGGCGTGGAAGTATCGTCCTATGTGCTACGGCACACGATCAAAGGCATCCAGGCTCTACAGGATAGCGTTGAGAGCACCAATGGCGAACTGTTAACGAGTGAGGAGGTGGAAGACTGATGGGCATCAAGGTAGCAATGCGATACGGCGTCCGTGAGGACAACGGCTCCGGTTCCTCGCCCTCTTCGGGCGGCGGCGGGACAAATATAACCAATGTCAGCGCATCCGCGACAACGCTTGAAGAGGGTTCGCCCGCGACAGCATCGGCGACGTTGAGTGATACCTCGCTGGCGTTTGTGTTTGGCATCCCTGAGGGTGCTACGGGCGCGACAGGTCCGCAAGGCGAAACAGGGCCGCAAGGTCCACAAGGCGAGACAGGTGCCACCGGGCCGCAAGGCCCACAAGGTGAAACAGGTGCAACGGGTCCGCAAGGCCCACAGGGAGAGACTGGCGCAACAGGCCCTACGGGTCCGCAAGGCCCTCAGGGCGAAACAGGCGCTACCGGGGCGACCGGCCCTCAAGGACCTCAAGGCGAACCGGGTGAGAGTGCTGTCATTGGCGTGGCGTATGATGGGACTTATACCGGGACGGGGCAGTATGGCTCAAGCCATAGGAACACATTATCATTTACGACGCCGCCGTCGCTGATTGTTATTGCACAAGGTAGCGCCGCGTCTTGCACACTGCGCCAAGGCATAACCTCTGCTACTGTGGAGTATATTGGCGGCGGGACCACGGCGCATTATTCTCTCGTCGTCGCATGGTCAAACAACGGAAAGACGGTCGAATGGTATAGTTCGCAGAACGCGACACAGCAACTTAATGAGTATAACTCGACTTATCACTATGTCGCCATCGGCTCCGGTCAAGTCGCGGCCACAGTTGACGTTGGCACAGTGACAACAGGTGCAGCAGGTTCATCCGCGTCTGTCACGAACAGTGGCACGAATCAGCAAGCGGTTTTGAACTTCGTTATCCCTCGCGGGGATACCGGTGCGGTCGGCGCAACTGGTGCGACAGGCGACACAGGGGATACCGGCCCTCAGGGTGACACAGGCCCCGCCGGTGCAACGGGCAACGGCATCGCAAGCATCACCAAGACCGGCACAAGCGGCCTCGTCGATACCTACACCATCACGTTTACAGACGGAACGACCACGACCTTCACTGTTACCAATGGTCAGGACGGCACCGGCTCCGGTGATATGTCCAAGTCGACCTATGACACCGACAACGACGGCTATGTCGATGCGGTCGAGGACACGTTAGATCCCGGCAGCGGTATTGAGTTTTCGTTAGATTCAGCTGGAAAAGGCCAGTATCGGGCGGTGGGTGCGTCCTCCTGGATTCCCTTTCTGAATGGAAATTCCTTTGCCGGATTCCTGTGGGGCGCACAGAACGGCGGTTCTACTCACACGACCTACACCAATCTTGAGGGCAAGCGGTATCTGACCGATGACACAAAATGGACACTTGATTCGGGCCTCACAACCTTTACGTGCGTTAAGGCGGGTGATTACCGTATCTCATATTTTGGGCGTGGCGGTTACAACACAAGCGGCACAGCGATCTATCTGAGGTATCGCATCTATCACAATGGCACGATTATTGCCTCCGCGACAAATGTGGCCAACAGCGGCGTGTATTCGTCCGTAGACATCACGGCGGCGGTCGGCGACACGATTTATGTGACCACATCCAACAGCAGCAACTCGTCAAATCAGCATGACTTTGGTTTCTTCATCGAGGACAGGTAACAGCGACCCACAAAAGGGGATGAGAAGGGACAGACCGATGGACTTTTTGACACCGATACTCGTTGCCTGTGTGGCGTCGAGCGGCTTTTGGGCATTTTTGCAATGGCTCATTGGGCGCAAGTCGTCGAACAGTGTCATCCTTGAGCAGATACAGGCGCTTAAAAAGGATGTGGACAACCTCGGCAGTCAGATGGGTGCGGACAGGGCAAGCAATGCCCGTGTTCGCATCTTACGATTTGACGACGAACTGCTTGAGGGAAGAGGCCACAGCAAGGACAGTTTTGACCAGTGCCTCTTGGATATCGACACTTATAACAAGTACTGCGAGGCACACAGAGACTTCAAGAACAGCATCACATCGACCGCATCTGAGCACATAAAAGATTGCTATAAAAAGCGGCTCGAAAAACACGATTTTCTTTGATGGAGGTATCTATCATGCAATTTCCCGATAAAGTTTACGACGTCCTCAAATGGATCGCGCTCATCGTTCTCCCGGCGTTTGGCGCGTTTTATGCGACAGTTGGCGCGGCGTGGGGCCTCCCTTACGTTGAGCCTATTAAGACGACCGTCCTCGCGCTCGGCGTATTTATCGGCGCTTGCATCGGCGTATCGACACACAATTACAACAAGGGGCAGTGACCGTCATGGCGCTCAATGGTTATGACATCGCGTCCTATCAGACCGGCATCAACATCGCGGCTGTGCCGGGCGACTTTGTCATCGTCAAAGCGACACAGGGCGTGACCTACGTCAACCCGGACTTTAAGCGGGCAGTGACCGCGACACAGGCAGCGGGCAAACTCCTCGGTATGTATCACTACGCTGGCGGCGGCGGTGCTGAAGCTGAAGCAGAACATTTTCTGCATACCATCCGGGACTATCTCAAGGACGGCATCCTGGTCCTCGACTGGGAGCGCGACAGCAATGTCAATTTCGGCAATGTGGACTACGCCAAGAGATGGCTCGATTATGTCCGTAGCAAGACTGGCATCACGCCGTTTATTTACATGAGCAAGTCCGTTGCCCGGTCGATGAACTGGACATCTGTTGCTCCTGTTTACCCGCTGTGGGCGGCACAGTACAAGAACTACAAGGAGACGCCGTACCAGTCCGCGCCGTGGACGGACAAATACTCATGGGGCGCATGGGCGTCACCGCTGATCTACCAGTACACGTCCTCCGGCAAACTGCCCGGATACAACGGACGGCTCGACCTCGATATCGCCTACATCTCGCCGCATGACTGGACTTACTATGCAACCGGCGGTATACCTCAGCCAGACATCAATGTCAGCAAGTTCAGAACTGTCCGTCTCGGCGATGAGGGCGCTTTCGTGCTGCTCCTCCAAAACGCACTGACTGTTCGCGGATACGATACGCCGCTGACGTCTAAGTTTGACGCAGATACCAAGTACAATCTGCTTCGATTCCAAATCGACAAAGGACTGGAGGTGGATGGCGTATGTGGGCGGCAGTCTTGGGGTGCGCTGTTCTCATAAGCGCTGCGGTCGTTATCCCGGCGGCAATAGCCATATTGATAGCATCCTGTTACATGGATGACTAAGCATCAGGCCTCGGTCTACGGATCGGGGCCTTTTTTTATGCCCAAATTACCATCCGTTTATTTCCCATGTGTATAACTTTGCGGATAACTTGTATTGACCTCAAGAACGCACGTTCGATATGATAAGGCCGTCCCACAAAGAGTTATGGATCGAACAGCAACATGAGTTATAGGGGGTGATGGGATGGGAGACGAGTATCGGAAACGGATAATTGAGATGCTTTCGGAACTGGACGAGGAAATGCTTCGGAAGGTCTACACATATACGAAGGTTAAGCTGGAAGTCCTAAAAGAATCATCAAAATCAGAATAAAAATAAGGGGAGCAAGAACCGTTAGGTCTGCTCCCTTTCATTTTGCATTCTCCGCAGGTCATCGCACATATCACGCAAGACCTTTTTCCCGTTCTCGTTCAGATTCATGTAAGCCCGTAAGACGTCTATGATAAACGGATCGTCCTCTTCCTCGATTCTCGACAGCAATTCGGTAGTGCTTTCAACTTTTAAGTAGGGATCGCCATTGCCGGTACGCAGCCAGGTTTCGTTTACTCCGTAAATCCGGCAGATATCGCGAATTGTTCTATCGGAAAAGTTCTCTTTGGCTCCGGTTTCGATTTGCGCTATGAAATTTCTTGAAAGCCCAATAGAATCAGCAAATTCCTGTTGGGTTTTATGAACATCTTTTCTTATCTTCTTGATTCTATCTTTCATGGTCTTTCCTCCGTAATTGCATTATAGATAATTAATGTTTCTGAGTCAACAAAAAAGTGCTTGACAAATGATTACTCAGGGACAATAATGTGTACACAGGGCGAACAAAATTGCTCTCTCAGGGAACAAAAAACGCCGGATATCCTACGGATATCCCGAACTTCCCTCCTCTTGACGAGTAGGTCAGTAAAAACCTTGGAGGTCATATGAAAATCAGTATCACTCCTGAAGAGGTAATTCTTTTGATACGAGGTGTATCAAAGCTCGTTTCAACGCATCCGGATCAAGCATCTCTCCTTCATCAAGAACCCGAAGAAGTACGTAGGTCGATAAGGAAAGCGATAGACGAACAACTTCGACAGCCATACGACCTGGAACTTCATTTAGGGGAGCGCCAGTAATCGAGGAGGAAATCCGCTCCTGAATCATATCAGCATTTTCCTCAAAGAGCGCATTGACTAACTGACTGACATATTTGCTCAACACAGCATCATTCATCGTTTTGAACCTCCTGATTAGGAGGATACCACACCGGAGAAAGGAGGTGAAGCATGGCAACAGCGATTCTCGACAAGGAAACACAGGCTTTTGTCGAACAGTACAAGGGCCTGAACAGCAATGGCAAGGCTGTTCTCGCGGCGGCAGCGAACGCGCTTGTGGCGTATTCCAGGCTGGAGTCGAGCGAGGGTAAGGAACAGCAAGCCGCAGAGCATGATTGAGCGTTTAGGGAGGGGAGAAATGACTATCGGAACCTTGTTGGGACTGGGGCGTCCCAACACAGAGCGGATGTTTGGCGAGGACATTAATGTCCCTTGCAAAACTCGAACGCCGGACTATCTCCACGACGCATTTAGTCCGCTTTTTGGTCAGGACGAGAGTTTTTACTACCTCGACATGACAGATAGGTCGGAACTGAAGCGCAAGGTCGGCGAGATGCTCGGACACAGGAGGTACAGATGAGCGAAAGGAACCGAAGACCTACACAGGCGGCACGTCTGCTTGACTACCTGCGTGAGCACAGGGCCATCACGCAGAGAGAAGCGATCAACGAACTGGGAGTCTACAGGCTCGGAGCAAGGATTTGGGAACTGAAGAACGAAGGCCATCCCATAAAGCGGGAAATGATAACCGTCAAGGACCGGTGGGGAGAGGAGACGCGGATAGCGTCGTACTCGTTGGTAGAGAGTTAGGAGAGAAGCAATGAGACGTCACACAGTCAGGGCCAACATCATATCTGCTGTCATCGGCATTGCCATCGGTACGCCCATCGCGCTCTACGCGCGTCACAGCGACCTTGAACGCATCTATGCGGACAAGTTCCCGGCCAAGTCTGTTCAGGCCGTCTACGCGGCTGAAAACGGCATTGTCGAGGCTATTCCGGTTGAGGATGCACAGGCGAACGAGCAAATGCGCTTCAGCATCGCGATGCTCGACCGCGTCAAGGCCATCTACGTCATTTCAGAGCAAAATGACGTAGTTAACGCCAGTGATGAGTATGTTGGCGATGACCTGATGCTTCTCGCGGCGCTCATTCATGCCGAGGCCGGGAATCAGGATATGGTCGGCAAGCGGCTTGTCGCTGATGTCGTTCTGAATCGTGTGGCATCCAATTCTTTCCCCGATACCATCGAAGGGGTCATCTACGACCCGAATCAATTCAGTCCAGTCCGCGATGGCAGTCTCGCCCGTGCGCTTAACGGCGGCACTACGGCAGATGACATCGAGGCTGCGCGTCTTGCCCTCATCGAGGGCCGAATCGATACGGAAGTCCTGTATTTCACTGCCGGTGGATACGGCAGATATGGGACACCAGCTTATCAGCATCAGAGCCACTTTTTTTCGAGGTAAATATGGCACGAATTGAGATTAAAAACAGTGGGAACGGTGTCTCCCTCATCGACGTTTTCATCGACGGCCATAAGGTTGACGGCATCAGGAGTATTACTTTCCGTGCGGAACCGGCTCAGTTGCCGATTGTCGAAATCGACTTTAACGCACTGGACATCTCAATCAATTCGCCAGTGCTGTTATTCGACAAGACGTCTATGGGCGAGATGGAAATCACCTTCAAACACAATGGACCCTCCGAAGAGAGTCCACGTGTCGACAATCAGTGATGATACCCGCACTGCTTAACAATCGGGCAAGGAAGGTTCGGGCAGCCACCGCTATGACTTGCAAAATCGCACTCGATTCTTCCTACACACTTTTCGCCGTCGAGTAATGGTGCATGAACCGTGACCTCACGGTTTTGTGTGGGGCAATGCCCCGTAAGAGAGACAAACATACACAGCACCTCCTCATTGGGGAGAGTAACACAGGAGGCAAAAGATGGACAACACTTACAAGGCTTTTTATCAGTTCGTAGCGGCGAAACTCGCAGAGGGCGACCGCATGGTCAAGAACGCTGCCGAGGTTCTTGGCGAGATCAAAGTCCTCGTCGATTTCGTGGAAACACTTGGAGAAGACAGGAAATGAATGTTCGCATCAAGGTGCAGAATCTTCCACCTGCACCGGAACCGACAAAACCGTACCACACGCCGCCGGAACCTCCAAGAGGATATGACAAAGGCTTTGCCTTTTTCCGTAGGGATATTGACCGCATAAAGCCAGGTATGTACGGGGTCAGTGACGTAAGCACAGATGAGGAATCGCAATGTGCGGTGCAAAAGAAAAAGGCGGTGCCACAAAAGGATAAGGAAACTCGAGAGTTCCTTGCGTATATGCGGAAACATACGCGCAAAGAGGCCGCAAAGCACTACGGGATAGACATTGATGCGCTGGATAGGCGGATAAGGAGCCTTCGAAAGAAAGGAATTGAGGTGTCCTTCGTGGCGGAACGTGTGAAGTTCAACGAACCGCTGTTCGTAAAAGACCTCGGGAAAATGCCCATCGAGGATGTTGCCAACAAGCACGGAGTTACGTTGAGAACCGCACAAAAGAAAATACAGATCATCAGGGAGCGTGGTGATCACATCGAGTGGTTCACGAGAATGAACAGTCAGAAGAAAGTCTATGAGGGATGTAAACAACAGTGAGGGAAAAGAAAACAAATGTGGTAATCCCGTCTGACGTCTTTGTCAAAATCCTCAACGATTATCGCGGGGCTGGAATGAGTTGGGGGAGTATGGACGCGGCGATTGACGCCATCGAGGTCCTCGCGATGCGGGACAACTACTTGCCGGTCGAAGTCGTTTTGAGGCTCTTGGGCCGGGAAAAGGCGGCAAAGGTCATTGAGGACAAAAAGGAGGAACTGCTGAATCGTGAAGATTAAATCGTTAGGAATCAGGAACTTCAAGGGCATCCGGGAGAGGGCCGTAAACTTTGGCGATGTGACCATTATCTCCGGGCAGAACACGTCCGGCAAGACCACAGTCTTTGATGCCTTTACGTGGCTGCTTTTCGGCAAAGACAGTCTCGGCTCCTCGCAGTTTGAAATCAGGCCGCTGAACGCCGACGGCTCTAAGGTCCACAACGTCGAGATCAACGTGACCGGTACTATCGAGCATGACGGCGTTGAACACACTCTTAGCCGCACTCAGGTCGAGAACTGGGTCAAGAAGCGCGGAACTACCGAGGCAACGCTTCAGGGCAACGTGACCAAATATGAGGTCGACGGATACCCGCGCAGCGAGGCCGAATACAAGGCCTTTATCGATAGCATCTGTGCCGAGAAGGTCTTCCGTCTGCTCACCTCCCCGATGGCGTTCACGTCGCTGCCGTGGAAGGAGCAGAGAGCCATCCTGATGGAGTTCGTCCTCGATGCCGGGGACGCCGAACTGGCAAGGGGATTCGGCGGTTACGACGAGATCCTCGGCGAGCTGGCAAAGGCCCCGTCTACGGACGACATCCTCAAGAAGTACGCATCCCAGCTCAAGGCGCTGAAACAGGAGCAGACAGAACTCCCGGTCCGCATTGACGAGGCCATGCAGTCAAAGGCCGAGGTCGACGTCGACTCGCTCATCGCCCATAAGAAAGACCTTATGGCGACCATCGAGGAGTATGAGCAGAAGATGGCCTCCTATGCCGGTCGCGCAAACGAGATGAAGAGCCTCGTCGCTGACAAGGCGAACTATGAGAGCGAGATCCAACGCCTCACTGCAAAGTATGAGCGAGAGGCCTACGAAGTAAGGCACAACCTGGAGAAAAAGATTTCTGAGGCAGAGGTGAAAATCGACCTTGCCAAGCGCCGCAAGGACGCCGCCGATCGTGAGGTCATTACCCTTGAGGCAAACGCCGATGGCATCGTCAACGTAAACAAGAAACTCGCCGAGAAGTTGGGCGTTCCGGGCAGATGCCCGACCTGTGGACAGGCCCTCGATGATGAGGCCATCAAGCGCCGTGACGAATCTGTCAGTGAACGCATCAGGCAGAACGAGGACGAGATCCATGCCATAAATGTCAAGGTAATGGATGCCAAGAACCGCGCGGCAGAGGCAGACGAGGAGATTCAGACCGCCTCCGAAGTCATCGAGGAAATCAAGGCCGGGATGGCGACGATTCCTACGGCGGCAGAAACGCTGAAACAGGATGCTCAGTACATCATGATCAACAAGCAGTTAGCAGACACGCTTGACAGGATGACTGCACTGAACAAGACCGATGACGGCCAGTACGACGAAATGAATAAACTGGTCGCCGGGATGAGAAACGAACTGTCGAACCTTGACGCCGAGTACGCAAAGTCACTCCGCAATGACGAGATTGACGCCCGCATCGAGAACCTTCGCCAGGAGCAGATGGATGTTGGCGACAAGATCATCCACCTTGAGCACCTCCGCGACCTGACCGAGGCGTTCATGAAGCAGAAGATGGACACCGTCTCTGAGACAATCAACGACCAGTTCGACGGCGTGAGGTTCAAGTTATTTGACATCCAGTTGAACGGCGGCATCGCACCGACCTGCGAGTGCACAGTCAACGGCGTTCCTTTCGCCTCACTGAACAACGGCGCGAGAATCGTCAGCGGATTGAAGATTATCCGCACTCTTCAGCGACACTACGGCGTATCCCTTCCGGTCTTTGTTGATAACGCCGAGGCTGTCAGCGATGGATTCATGCCGGAGATGGATGGGCAGATGATTCTGCTTGAGGTAACGAACGATAAGGAGTTGGTCGTCAGATGAATTATTACAACGCACAGTTTTTCAAAAACGGTGTCGTTCAGGGCCGTGAGTATCTATACAAGTCCGATGACGAGTTTGAGGTCGGCGCAAAAGTCGACCTCCCGAACCGCAAGCACGGCGAGATTACCTCGATTGCGGATGACGATTTTGTTTCGATGATCCGTGACCGCATCGGCGAGGAGAACATCGGCAGAATCGTCGGGCCTACCAAGGAGGCGGTCGATGATGCCTGAGTCAGGTGACCGCGCCGAACGAATAGCGACCTTTGCGGAGTATGGATACATCGTCAAAGCGCCGGTCTACAACAGGGACGCATTAAGGGGTCGCATGGCAATGACGGACTGCGCCCACTATCAGCCTAACAACAAGTGTGACTGTCTCACGCGGATGTGGTGCAAAGCAGACGAGTGCAGTTTTTACAGACAGAGGGGAGAAACAGATGGAAGAGAACAAGAAGACTGAGGAACAGGCACAGGAACAGAAAAAGGCCGTAGCGGCCCCGCCCGCAAACCGGGTATCGGACTACTCGCTCGGCATTTATGGATCTACTGACAACTTCACGCTGGCATGGCAGATGGCGCAGTCGCTTTCGCAAAGCAATATCGTCCCGGCGACGTTTCAGCGGAATCCGGCGAACTGCCTCATCGCACTGGAACAGGCGCAGCGCCTTAACGTCTCCCCGATGATGGTCATGCAAAATCTTTACGTCATCCAGGGACGGCCCTCATGGTCGAGCAAATTCCTAATTGCGATGATTAACGCCTCCGGGAAGTTCGACGAGGAACTCCAGTTTGACGAGACTGCCGACAAGGACGGAAAGCCGTACTCATGCCTTGCATGGACGATGCGCAGAGGACGCCGCGTAGAAGGCCTCCGCGTTGATATGCAGATGGCTAAGGACGAAGGATGGCTTGCAAAAAACGGCAGTAAGTGGAAGACGCTGCCCCAGCTCATGCTCCGCTATCGGGCGGCATCGTTCTTCGCCTCGCTGAACTGCCCGGAACTGACGCTTGGAATCTACACACAGGAAGAGGTCATGGACAACGACTTTAGGCAGACGCCGGACGAGATCCGCATCATCGCGCAGAACGAGATTTCTGCCGATGCTAACTCGGTCGATTTCATGGAGGTGGCCGAATGAGGTTAATCACACAGAACGGCCAGCGTGACCTGCCATACGACAGTTACATCGTTTCGGTCGGGGATGATGGATTCGTATTTGCCGATAACGTTCACCACGAGGGCAAGTTTTCGCGGGTTCTTCTCGGTGTTTACGGCTCAGAGGTCGAGGCGAAACTGGCAGTAAGCGAGATGCACGATGCTTGGGAGATGGGCGACAGCATCTTCAAGTTCCCGGAGGCCCGCAAGCGTGACTGACCTGAGATGTCTTGGCTCCGGTTCGAGCGGGAACTGCTATCTGCTCAGACACGACGGCAAAACGCTCATCCTGGACGCCGGAATTAAGTGGAAAGATGTGGGCCCTCACGTTACACCGCTGAGAGATGTCGCTGGGTGCATCGTCACCCATGCACATAAAGACCATGTTCTCGCGGCAGAGGACATGAAGCGGAACGGCATCAAGGTGTTTCAGCCATATGACCGCGTCGAACCGATGCGGACGCAAGAGTGGCCACCGTTCCGGGTGACGTCATTCCCGGTCCCGCACGACGGGGAACCGTGCGTAGGTTACTACATCACCTTCGGCGACGAGCGAATGATCTACGCGACCGACTTCGAGTACATAAAGTATTGCTTTATGGGCGTAAAGCCAACGGTCCTCCTCGTCGAGTGCAACCACATGGACGATGTGGACGGCGAAAACAAGTCGAAGTTGTCGCACGTTATCCTCGGACACGCATCGCTGTCGGTAACGGAATCGTTCGTTATCGCGAACAAAACAGACGCGCTGAAACTGGTCATCCTGTGTCATTTGTCCTACGCCAACGCGGACGAGGCAGAAATCAAGAAACGAATACGGGACATCGTCGGCGGCGGCACTGAGGTCGCCATAGCACACAAGGGCAACAGCTGGATTATCTAAGGAGAAAAGAATGAACGTTGTGATACTCATCGGAAGACTTGTCAGGGAGCCGGAGATCCGCACTACACAGAGCGGAGCAAAGGTCGCGCGTTACACGCTGGCGGTCGATAGGAGATTTAACCGCGATGGCGGGCAGACTGCTGACTTTATCAGTTGCACCGCGTTTGGTAAGGGCGCGGATTTTACCGAGAAGTTCCTCCACAAGGGAATGAAGATAGCCATCACTGGCAAGATCCAGACTGGTTCCTACACCGGCAAGGACGGGAACAAGGTGTTCACCGTTGACGTCGTGGTTGACACGCAGGAGTTCTGCGAGTCAAAAGCTGCCGCACAGGAGGCACAGCAGAAAGTCGAGATGAGCGGATTTCTTGACATCCCTGACGGCATCGACCTGGATATCAGTGCCGAACTTCCATTTAAGTGAGGTGCTAAGATGGGCGGCAAAATCAAGCACGGCGGCAAACACACGCGCCTCTATAACATATGGAAATCCATGCGGCAGAGATGTTCAAACCGCAATGCCTCAAACTACAAGAATTATGGTGCTCGTGGGATTCGTGTCTGTGATGAGTGGAACGATTTCGCCGTGTTTTCCGCGTGGGCAATGTCGTCCGGGTATAACGACTCCCTGACCATAGACAGGATCGATAACAATGGCGACTACTCGCCGACGAACTGTCGATGGGCGACATACACGGAACAAGCAAGGAACAAGCGGAACACTGTGCTATATGAGTACAACGGCGAGGCCCGTACTTTGATGGAATGGGAGGAGATATTCGGGATACCCTGGGGAACTATGTGGGCGAGAATACACGTTTATGGGTGGAGCATTGAAGAAGCGCTCAGATCGCCAAAACGCGTCAACCAATTCGACCGAAGGGTTATCTGATGGACAGGCATGAATTTCTGCACATCCTCGCCGATGACGGCATCGAGGCCGAGATCATCGAAGGTGTAGTCATGATGACCGTCTCGGAGGATGAGTTTATTGATAAGGTCGGGGCCGATGCGCTTGACGCGCTGACGGAGACAGCGGATGAATGAGCAATTCGTGCTCTTGGAAGATACTCGAAACCAAGTCGGCAAGCACGACCTGAAGCATGAGTATTTCGGGAGAAAAGGCATAAAGGTGGTGCGGTCAAAACTTCCCGCCGGGGATTATGCGCTCCTGACCAATATGCAACGCCTGATCGACACGAAGAAGGGCGTCAGCGAGGCCTACCAAGACCTCATCCAACAGCATGAGCGGTTCCGGCGTGAGGCAGATTTCTGCAAGGACAACGGCTTGCTCCTCATCATCCTCATCGAGGACAAGTATGTCAGATCCCTTGACGATGTTGAGCACTGGAAATCTACCCACAAGCGCAAGAAGAACGACAACAGAAAACCGCCAGTGAGCGGAAAGCAATTGCAGAAGGTCATGAGGACGTTCGCCGAGAGGCATGGCGTCAAGTGGGTATTCTGCACACCGGAAAACGCCGGTCGGGCCATCGTCTATCTGCTGACCGGCAAGGACTATGGAGCATAAAAAGGAGGAGAGCAATGAACAACGATATTCTGTGGATCGAACCAGCCCGTACTGTGCGCAGCAGCAAAGGGTGCGACGTGATAGTGAGTCATTATGCAAACCGTGACAAAAAGAAGATGACGCTTACCTTTTGCGACAATTCCTGGCTGAAAGTCACGCACCATGAGTATCTCAACGTCGGTATCGACACGAAGAATATGCGGATCTTACTGAAAGACCCTTATCCGAACAGAGGCAGTTATAAACTTGCGAAGGTCAATGGGCCGAGCATGAAGCGGATTTCCGTACCGTTCTGCGACGAGTCCTTTAACGGCGAGTACAACCTGGTCCTCGACGATGAGATACAGGGCGCATGGCATACGGAGAGGGTGCGATGAAGATTGTGCCAAAAGACAGGGTCATAGCATATCACTGCCCATGCTGCGGTGGAACGTGCGACCCTGAAAAAGGAATCTGCGACTACTGTGCTCAGGCGTTGACAGACAGGTTCAGTGTTGTGTCGGGGTTCCGGGTCAAATTCGGCGACAAGTACTTTAAGGATGTCGTGCGTGTGGCGAATATCGGCACGGAACATGAAACCATCGAGGCAATCACGCTTGAAGACGAAACGCGACGCTATATACACGGCCTGTTTGATCCGTCGATATTAACGATTGATTTTCGCCTGACGAGTCACCTGCGGCGGCAGATGGACTTTTTGGACAAGGATTACCACACGTTGGCCATTGAGTTTTTGTCAGATGATGCTAAACACGATCAGTCGTTTGAAATCGAGTGCAGATACGCTTGTGACAGTCTTTCGGATATATCCTTTTTTGATGACACCACTGTTACCATGCATTTTGTCATCGAGAACTATATCGGCCTGAAGCGTATAAAGGCTCCCGACAACTTGAACTGCAAGAACTGCGGCGCACCGATTACATCGCGATACGGATGCTGTCCGTACTGCGGCGGTTGGGTCCAGTGGATACCGGGCGGCATGATGTGACACACAGTAAACGCAAGGGTGTATTAACGGGGAAATAGAACGATGTCAACGGGATGGATAAAGCTGCATCGGCAGATTCAGGACTGTTGGATTTGGGATGAAGACGAGGCTTTCGACAGGCGTTCGGCGTGGATAGACCTCCTTTTGCTTGCTAACCATGACGATCACAAGACTTTCATTGGAGGTGAACTTGTTATCGTAAAGCGAGGCCAGAGATTAACGTCAATTCGTAAACTCGCTGAACGATGGAGGTGGGGAAACGAAAAAACTCTGAAGTTTCTTCGGGTCTTGGAATCAGAGGAAATGATTGAGAGAAGTACGAACGCTGGCAGAACGCTGATAAGCATTGTAAATTACGAAAAGTTTCAAGGTGCTGATGAGCAATGCCGAACACAAACCGAACGCCAGCCGAACACAAACCGAACGCGAACCGAACGCGAATCGAGCACAAACAAGAATATAAAGAATGATAAGAAGGATAAGAATGAAAAGAATGATAAGAATAGTTTAGAGTATTCGGATACTCCGTATCCTCATACTCTTGCGGAATCGCATCTCACCGATGCGACACCGCAGTACGAAGTGGAGGCCCCTGTCGAACTGATTCCGCTGAATGACGGATCGGGATGGCGTCCAACGATGACCGAATACGAGGAGTACGAACGGCTTTACCCGAATGTCGACATCGACCAGGAGTTCCGTAAGATGCGTGGATGGTGTATGAGCAACAGCAAAAAGACCAAAAAGGGCATCAAGCGGTTTGTAAACAACTGGTTGTCGAGAGCACAGGACAAGTCCAAGGGAAATTCTACCGGGGGCAGCAGGTCGTCGCCATACATGGAGGCGATAAGGGACAGAGTAAGCATAGTCGATACATGGGGGTGAGTCATGGACAGAGAGGAGTTTAAGACACTGGTCAAGGCGATGAAGTCGATATATGCCGAGCCGAAATTTATCGCCGACCAAAATGCGTTCAATCTGTGGTACTCGCTTTTACGGGATCTCCCGTACAACGTGGCGTCAGCGGCGGTTCAGCGGCACATGATGAGTAACAAGTTCCCGCCGATGCCGTCGGACATCAGGGAGATAGCACAGCAGATCACCGCGCCGGTGGAAGACGACATGGGTGAACTTGAGGCATGGTCGCTCGTTTACAAGGCGATATGCAGTCTCAGCTGGGACGCGCCGGAGAAAGAGTTTGACAAGTTGCCTGACCTCTGCAAACAGGCAATCGGCAATGCGGCGAACCTCCGTGAGATGGCACAGATGGACACGAACACCGTCGAGTCCGTGGAGCAGTCACATTTTCTACGGGCATATCGAGCGGCAAAGCAACAGCGGCAGAAAGAGAGTGCACTGTCGCTTGGCCTTAGGCAGCAGATAGACGCGATAAGGATTTCTACCGGCGCGTACCGGGCGAGGATAGAGGGATGATAACGATTCAGATGACCGGGATGTGTGATGGGTGCGAGTACGCTGACTTGGAACTCGACCACGTTGAGGACATGATGGGGCACAAGGCATGGACAGCAACGTGCATCCATCGTGCCGCCTGTGACTGGATGGAGACGAGGACGATAAACAGGATGGAGGGAGGAAACGAAGATGCTTGACCTTGATCGTGAGTACGAGGCTTTAGAGGACGCCATTGAGCGCGGGGAAATCTCAGAACAGGAAGCCGCAGACGAATGGCGGTGGGCGAAAGAAGAGTTTTTCCGCGAAGCGAATGAAAGGTTCGGGTGACCGATATGATAGCAATCAAAGACATGGAGATGCCGAGGAACTGCCTTGAATGTGACTTTGAGAACAACAACCTGATGTGCGACCTGCTGCACTGGAAAGTCGGCGACACGGAAAAGACGAGGCTCGATGGCCGTCTCCCGAATTGCCCTCTCATCGAGGTCGACGATCCAACGCCGCGCCGGGTGCTTAACAGCAAGGGCGGCAAGTTTACCGCCGAAAACTGGGATGGGTGTAGGTTAACTCGCTACAAGTGTCCAAAATGCCTCAAGTACGTCCGCAACGGCGAAACCTACTGCCACAAATGCGGACAGCACCTGATGTTCCCGAAAAACAACTTCACGCCATACGTCAAGGGGCAGAGACAGGACACGATAGTCACATGGGCAGACGAGCCGACGATGGAAGAGTACATGAGCGATCAGGACCGGGGAGATCCTGAAGACGGGAGGCTGTGATGACGGTGAGATGTCACTGTACCGAGTGCAAGTACAACGACGGCGACTACTGCGATTTGAACTATGTCACCATCTCAAACGAGCAGATGACCGCAGCCGGGATGCTACCAATCTGCACGGACTATGAGGAGAGAGATGATGGAGAACCTTACGAAGGATGAGGCATATGCCGTTGCCGAGTTTATCGACGGCAATATCTTCGACGCGATTCGGGCCGACACTGATTGGGACAGTTTTCAGAATCTCAGGAATCTGGTTCACGCCTACGAGAAGTGCCGCAAACTCAGCGGTTACGTTGGGATGACGGATAGTAAGGAGGACGCCGATGAGTGAGTGGATTCCATGTGCTGAGCGTATGCCGGAAGACGATACAGAAGTTATTGTGTCATGCACCGATGATTCCGGGGATTCTGAGTTTAGCTATACAACAATAGGATGGCACTTCAAGGGAGTATGGGTGGTAGGTAATGAAAGAAGTTATTTTGTCATAGCGTGGATGCCGTTGCCGGAGCCGCATAAGGGGAACAAAGATGAGTGAATGGATTCCAGTGACGGAGAGGTTGCCGCATCATGAGGTGATATGCTGTGATGTCCGCGGCAATATGATGATTGGATATGTTGGGCCGAGCGCCGAATCAGAGACGGGATTTTGCGCGGAGAGCAATGAGTGCTATATGAGCGAATGTATAGAGTGGCAGCCGCTGCCGGAGCCGTATAAGGAGGAGACGAAGCTGTGATGAATCCAGTAAATCGGCAGTGCCGATCGTGCAAACACCATCGTTTTGACGCACTGGAAGGCAAGTGCGTGTGCCTTAATGCCGAAAGTGATGAATATACCGCATACACGGACGGCGCCGACGCTTGCGACAAGTGGGAGGCAAGACGATCAATAGGATTTAACGCGTCCAGCGTGTTGGATGCGTTTGAAAGGATGCGAAGATGAGCAAGTGGATTGATGCGGACGCGCTGATGGCTCACGAGTTCAAGAACGACATCAGCTACAAGGCGTTCTGCAATCTGGTCAAGCGACAGCCCGCCGCCGATGTTGCCCCGGTGAGGCATGGGCGATGGGAGCCATACGATGATTCGCGGTGGAGGTGTTCGGAATGTGGCTTTTTCATCGAGGTGGACATTATCGATGAGATTACAGTTACAGAAAGGTCTTACCCGAAATTCTGCCTGAACTGCGGCGCGAGGATGGATCAAGGAGATAACGATGAGCAAATGTGTTGATGTGGAGCATATCTTAGACCTGCTCCGCAGAACAGACAGGGCGGATCTTGTGCTGCTCGGATTGAAAATGGTCGAAGACGTCATAAGGGCGGCACAGGCGGGCGAAGTCGCTTCGGTGAGGCGTGGGACGTGGGTCCATGACGGACTGGATAATCCGCACGGCGTTGACTGGATGCACTGCTCGATGTGTGGGAGCAGAAAGCCATACGTTCCAGCGGCGTTGACGAAATTCTGTCCGCATTGCGGCGCTCAAATGAGTATTGATGAGGTGAGCAATGGCAAAGATGATTGATGCAGAACCTCTATACGAGGAGGTCAAGCGGCTTGAAGAACTGGCACAGCAGAGAGTGATCGATACGCCGTCAAGATTCCCAAACGGAGCATTCAACCCGGCAGCAGTCCAGTACGCGGCACAGCTTTACGAGAGGACCCGATTCCGCGAAATGCTGTTTGACGCGATGAACAAATCAACTTAAGACCATGTACAAGGCCTCTAACGCCCTCACAGAGCGCGTCGGGGGCCTTTTTCGATAAAGTGGTAGGGTAAGACCAAAAATCGTCTCTGCGAGGCTTGTACGCGCACAGAAAACAAAACCCAAAATAAAAGCCCCGAATGAACGGGGCTGATGACATCGGCAGTCCCGGAGAGACTCTTTTCTGTTTGCCAACGATCCGATGTCGATTCATAGTTTACAACATTCCTGAATGTGTTCCACGTTTTAGCGATACTGCCACTACTTACACAAGTGTTCTTGGCAGTCATATATAATAATGGTGTCCATCTTTG
>JAFUXZ010000177.1 GCA_017470795.1 Paludibacteraceae bacterium | reverse complement strand
GTCCGGAAGGGCTTGAACCAAACACACAGAACAATCCTGACGACATCTTCCTCGTGGCTGTATCGCCCGACAACGGAACGACATGGGACGAGCAGAACAGTTTCATCTGGAAAGCCAATGACAATGTGCGCAACCTCAACACATTCAGTGCCACAATGCAGAACGTCCGGATTGACCTCTCTGCATACGTCGGCAAGCAGGTGAAGATTGCGTTCTATGCAGGAGGCAGCTCGGAGAACACGTCCAACAACTGGCTCTATCTGGACAACGTGCAACTCAACCGCTACTCCATCAACGAGTATAATGCACAGAGTTGCCAGTATGCCGACTACGAAGACGAACTGTTCAGCATCAGGGCTGAGGCCGTCGTGCCCGGGACCTATCAGTATGAGAAGTTCGTAACGGCCCAGACAGACGGTCAGAACGACATCATCAACCGCATGACGCTCAACGTCACCGCCGCCGAAACAGTCGACTACTACGCACAGACCTGCGCCGGCAATCACTATGAAGGCCACGACTTCGTGATTGACGATGCACAGACCGCCGTTTACAAGAGCAAATTCACCAGCGTCAACGGGTGCGACTCGATTGTCAATCTGTATCTGACAGCCAACATCGTCAGCCACGGGACCGTGATTGACACCATCTGCCAGGGCGGCAGCTACGTTTGGAACGGCAAGACCTTCCAGACAGCCACCGTGCTGACCGACACGCTCACCTCAACAGCAGGATGCGACTCCATCGTGACACTCGTGCTGAGCGTTCGCGAGGCTATCCGGACAACGGAAGACAAATTCCTTTGCTACGGCAACACGTTGCAGCTGGGCAACCTGCTCATCACTGAAGGCGGTCAATATACAGCCACGCTCCCGTCGGCAGACAACTGCGACTCCATCGTGACATGGAACGTCATCGCCGTTCCCGAGCTCCATTCGACCAAGCGGGCGATGATCTGCACCGGTAGCTCCTACGACGACGGACAGTTTGTCGGCCTGACACGTGAGGTGACCGTCAGTGCGACAGACATCAGTCTCGTCAGCGGCTGCGACTCCATCGTGACACTCAAGCTCTTTGTTGCCAACGCCGGAGAGACACGTCATGACACCATCGCACCGGCCGACCTGCCTTACGTCCTCAACGGCACCGAGCTCCTGCCTGCAGGCACTGCAAACGGCACGTATGAGAATACTGTCAGCCTGCCTTGCGGCAACGTGACGCTCTTCATCACCGTAGGCAGCTCTACGGGCCTGCACGACGCATGGGGCAGCAACGTACGCATCGCTCCCAACCCCGTCAGCGTCAATGAGCCGATCCGAATCACCGGCCTCACCGCAGGCCGTCAGACCATCAGCATCTATGACGCCGTGGGCCGACTGGCACTCCGCACGCTGAATGATGCAGCAGACTGCACCATCAACGGACTGGACGAAGCCGGAATCTACATGATTCAGATAACAGATGCACAAGGCATGACCTATCATGCAAAACTCGTGGTGAAGTAAACCTTCATCAATAGACCAGACGGCCGGCGGACATCTCACAACAGATGCCCGCCGGTCTGCTTATACACGCACCCCTGCCGCTGCTTCCGTTTTCGCCGAAAAGGCCTACCTTTGCCACAGAGAGCACACCACATGCAGAACTTCGCAGCCATAGACTTTGAGACAGCCAACTTCAATCCGAGTTCGGTCTGCTCGGTAGGCGTGGTGATTGTCCGAGACGGAGAGCTGACAGAGCGCTTTTACTCACTCATCCACCCCGAGCCGGACTACTACAACTACCGCTGCATGCAGGTGCACAGACTGACATACGCAGACACAGACAATGCGCCGCCATTCTGCGACGTGTGGCAACAAATCGAGCCCCTGATCGAAGGGCTTCCCCTCGTGGCGCATAACAGCCGATTTGATGAGGGCTGTCTGAAAGCCGCTTTTCGCACCTATCGGATGGACTACCCCGACTACACCTTCCATGACACACTGGCTGCCGCACGACGCAGACTGCCACACCTGCCCAATCATCAGCTCCACACCGTTGCCGCAGCATGCGAATACAGGCTCACACGACATCACCACGCCCTCGCTGACGCCGAAGCCTGTGCGTGGATTGCCCGCGAACTTTTATGACCCCCTGACGAGGCTCCGGCAGATTAGGCATAAAACGCACAGCAGGCAACAGACGCCCCCGAGTTATATACCGACGAAGCCTGACGCACATAGCCGGCCGGAGAACACAAAACCAAAGTAGAAATTGCAACAAATCTGCCTTACTGTATTAAAAATTACATTAACTTTGCCGCCAGAAGCCGAAGAGGAAAACAGAACCTGCATCTTCGGCGGACGTGAAACATCAGTTGGCCGATATGCTGAAAACGACATCCCGTCTCATTCTGAACGTAAGATAGTGCTACACAAGCAACAACATTGATTATAACCAACTGACCTGACATCCATCATGCTTATACAGGCGGCATATAACCGGCAATTACCCCCCCCGCGAACGGGAGTGCGGTAAGAACGAGCAGAGATATTCGCAACGTTATGGACGGTGCGTGACTTCTTGTCACGTGCCGTCTGCTGTTTATATACCACACCACACACATTGACACACTTGAAAAGACGGTAAAGCAAGCCCGGCATATAACGAACAGCACAACCGATAATTAACCAACATACATTACTAACAACGCCTCCCCCACTACGGAGAAGTAAGGGAGAGGTCTAAAAAACAACAACAATTATGAGAAGAAAACGTACTTCTTTGAGCCGTCTGGCGACTGTGCTGCTGACGGTGCTTCTCGCCTTACCGCAATCTGCATGGGCGGAACACATTGTGGATGATCCTCTCTATTCAACAGTTTCATTATTCGATGAAATAGGCACCCAAGGTGCTTCACAATGGGATTTGGATAGCCTATCAACGTCCAATCTCAATGTTGTGGCACCTATCTACATACGCAGTAAAGTAACCAGTAAGGATTACGCACAGGGGTATTATTATCGGGGCTATAACTACTGGTTACTCCCTATCGGAAGTGGCACTGCCACCGTGAAGGAGTATTATTCGATGAAGGATTATACGGTTAATACATACGAAAAGACGTATATCTATACCGTTGAGAAAGGTGTGCCAACTATGTCTTTCTACTCTGGTGAGCCCTATTATCGCGATGGCAAATGGAATTACAGCCCGTACAAATCTGGATTTGTCTATATAGGCAACGCCTTTGAGGCTCCCCAAGCAGCAGTGACAATTAAGAACAAATTGCAGATTATTCCGGGTTATTGGGACAAGTCCAATGTCATCTTTGAGACCGCAGATATTGCTACTGACTATCATAAGATTCTTCATATCTTAGATTCGATTAGTTCTGATTATAGTGTGGAAACTCACTTAAATTTTACAGAATCATTAGTAACCACCGGCATTACATACGAATCTTCCGACCCGACGATTGCTACCGTAGATACTATAACAGGTGCTGTAACTCCGCTCAAAGCGGGCGAAGTGACGATTACTGCCAAGTGGGCAGGAAATGACAGCTGGAAAGCGGCTGAAACGAGTTACACGCTGACCATAGAGAAGAAATATGCAAGTGTATATTTCTCGCCGAGTTCGCTGACCATCACCGAGGGTGATACGTTCACCGAGCCGGAAGCGACCACAGAGCCTGCCGGTCTGCCGCTGACTTATTCGTCCAGCAACGAAGCAGTAGCCACCGTTGATGCCACCACCGGCAAACTGACCATCCACGGTACAGGCGATGCAACCATCACCGCCACCTTCGCTGGCAACGACGAGTACCGCGAAGCCAGCCGTTCCTACACCCTTATCGTCAACGAGCGTCCGAAAGCCGACCCCGAATTGTCGTTCAGCGATAGCTGGCTGTACTATTACATTGGCTATGAGAACACTCTGCCGACCCTCAACAACCCTGCCAACCTGCCTGTTACCTATACATCCGACAATACTGATGTAGCACAAGTGGATGCCACTACAGGCGCTATCACGCCTGTGGCTATGGGCAATGCGCTGATAACTGCAACTTTTGTAGGAGACAATACCTACAACGCGAAATCTGATTGGTACAGAATATATGTCACTTCTGCATTGCAGTGGGCATTGGAACCCGTAATCACCTTCGATGATGTCACAGGCGATGGCAGCCACTCCGTTACCTTCGACCCGAAGACCAACACCATTACCCTTACCAACGCTGTTTATGACATGGCAGGCAACTGCAAACCCGATGACCCCGACTGCAAAGGCTCGGTGAAGGGTGGATTTATCTTCGAGCGATGGGAAGACGACTTGAATGTAGTGCTTGTCGGTACCAACGAGTTCACCAACCACTATGGTCTCTTCCAAGGTGGCAAGACCATCACTTTCTCAGGCGAGGGTTCGCTGCGCATGGCAGGTACAATGCAGCCTATAGGTGTAAGCATCTGCACGATAGACGGAGCTTCGCTTATCATCGAGGGTGACGGCGGCACTGAGGCCTGCCCGTCTGCCTTGTATTTCGATACGCTGACCATCATCAACAACGGCCACTTGCTGGCGAAAACACACTCTGATGCAACTTGGTGTAGCGAG
>JAFUXZ010000176.1 GCA_017470795.1 Paludibacteraceae bacterium | reverse complement strand
TTTTGATATTTATGTGAAGGAAGCAAGACGACAGAGGAGCTTATCCTTGACGCAGCCGTTCCATCTCTTGCCTGATTTGCATTAACAGAGCATTGTCGACCGGCACAGACGGCAATCGCAGCACGTTGCCGCACAGCTGCATCTCGCTCATGACGGCCTTAATCCCGGCCGGATTACCCTGCCGGAAGATAAGCTCATTCATCCATGCGAACTGCCGGTGTATCTGAAGAGCCTCCGCATGTCGTCCCTGCATGGCGGCATGTGTCATCTGCGCCCATTCGCCGGTATATGCATTTCCCAAAACGCTGATTACGCCCTCAGCCCCTTCAGCCAGCAAGGGGAAAGTCAGCCCGTCATCGCCCGATATGACGTGAAAACCCTCCGGACGCTCACGAAGAATCTGCTCTATCTGATGCAGATTGCCCGATGCCTCCTTGATGGCAATCACGTTGCGTGCATCCTGTGCGATACGCAAGGTGGTCTCTGCCGCCATGTTAACACCGGTCCGTCCCGGCACATTGTAAAGTACGACCGGAAGCGGTGAGGCCTGCGCAATGGCCATGTAGTGCTGATAAATGCCTTCTTGCTGCGGCTTATTGTAGTAGGGCACAACCGACAGCACGGCATCGAAGCCCGTCAGGTCTTCGTGCTGCAGTTGCCAACACACGGCCTGCGTGCAGTTGCCTCCGATGCCAATCATGAGCGGGATACGGCCATTGACACGCTGCACGACGAATCGTTTGACAGCCTCACGTTCGTCAGTCGACAATGTAGGCGTCTCAGCCGTTGTTCCGAGAACCACGAGGTAGTCGGCCTGATGGCTGACCTGATGGTCGATGATGCGGGCAAGAGCGGCAAAATCGATGCCTCCATGCGCTGCAAACGGGGTGACAAGCGCGATGCCCAGTCCGCTGAATAAAAAGGGTTCTTCCATTGATTCAATAGGTGTTTAGCCGACCTGCGAACCCGGCTTGACGGGTTTTGAAGGCTGTACGAGCACAAGTTGACCGTCGGCGTTGACTGCCGAAAGGATCATGCCTTCCGATTCGATGCCGCGGAGTTTGCGCGGAGGGAAGTTGGCGATGAAGATAACCTGCATGCCGACGAGCTTCTCAGGTTCCGGATAACTTTTGGCAATCCCTGACAAGATGGTGCGTCCTCCCATGCCGTCGTCAAGCTTAAATTGAAGTAACTTGTCGGCTTTCGGCACTTTCTGACATTCAAGCACGGTGCCCACACGGATATCGACCTTGTCAAACTGCTCAATA
This sequence comes from Paludibacteraceae bacterium, assembly GCA_017470795.1. GTDB lineage: Bacteria > Bacteroidota > Bacteroidia > Bacteroidales > Paludibacteraceae > RGIG4928. The sequence continues at coordinate 3,337 of JAFUXZ010000176.1, read as the reverse complement.
TCGGTTGCGGCCTTGATGGGTTCGGGCTGATATGCCTCCATCTCATTGGCCTTCTTGATATCCTCCAGTCGCTTAATCTGCTGTTCAATCGGCTGGTCGTCAATCTTTGAGAAGAGCAGTTCAGCCTGCCCTATCCGATGACCTTCCGACAAGAGGTCGGCCCGGCCGAGATCGTTCCAGTTGCATGTCTGCAGCTGCAGCATGTCTTGCAACTTCTTGGCCGAGAAAGGCAGGAAGGGCTGGAAGACGATGGCAAGGTTGGCCGAAATCTGAAGCGAGAGATTCAGGATTGTGGCAGTGCGTTCAAGGTCTGTCTTTGCCAGCTTCCACGGCTCGGTGTCTGCAAGATATTTGTTGCCCAGGCGGGCGAGGTTCATGGCTTCTTTCTGAGCATCACGGAAGCGGAAGACATCCAGATATTGCTCTACGTTGCGGCGTGTCTGCGCCATCTCATCGAGCACGGCCTGATCCTGTTCGGTGAGCGCGCCGGCTGTCGGCACACGTCCGCCGAAGTATTTGTGTGTGAGGACGAGTGCACGGTTGACGAAGTTGCCCAGAACGGCTACCAGCTCGTTGTTGTTGCGGGCCTGAAAGTCACGCCACGTAAAGTCGTTGTCTTTGGTTTCAGGGGCGTTTGCCGTCAGGGTGTAGCGAAGCACGTCCTGCTGCCCCGGGAAGTCCTCGAGATATTCGTTGAGCCAGACAGCCCAGTTCTTGGATGTAGAAATCTTGTTGCCCTCAAGATTGAGGAACTCGTTGGCTGGAACATTGTCAGGCAGGATGTATGAGCCTTCAGCCTTAAGCATGGCGGGGAAAACGATGCAATGGAAGACGATGTTGTCTTTTCCGATAAAGTGTACGAGCCGCGTGTCGGGCGACTGCCACCATTGCTCCCACGAGCCGAAGCGGTCGGGATATGCGGCACAGAGTTCCTGCGTGTTGCTGATGTATCCTATCGGTGCATCAAACCATACATAAAGCACTTTCCCGTCAGCACCTTCTACCGGGACAGGAATCCCCCAGTCCAGGTCACGCGTCACTGCGCGTGGCTGCAGTCCGGTGTCCAGCCACGACTTGCACTGTCCGTACACGTTAGTCTTCCACTCCGTATGCTCATCCAGAATCCAGTGACGGAGCCATGACTCGTGCTGATCAAGCGGCAGATACCAGTGCTTGGTACGGCGCTTGACGGGCTGCGCTCCGGAGAGTTTGCTCACCGGATTGATAAGTTCGTCCGGCGACAACGTCGATCCGCAATGTTCACATTGATCTCCGTATGCTCCCTGTGCGTGACAACGCGGGCATTCGCCCATGATGTAACGGTCTGACAGAAATTGTCCGGCCACCTCATCATAATACTGTTCGCTTTCCTGTTCAATGAACTTGCCGTTCTCATACAGTTTGCGGAAGAAGTCGGAAGCCGTCTTGGCATGTTGCTTTGATGTGGTGCGACTGTAAATATCGAAGGAGATGCCAAAGCCTTCAAACGACTTTTTGATGATGTTGTGATAACGGTCTACGACGTCCTGCGGCGTGATGCCCTCCTTGCGGGCACGCACTGTCACAGGCACTCCGTGCTCGTCAGAGCCACAGATAAAGATGACGTCTTCGCCTTTGAGCCTCAGGTAGCGGGCATAGATGTCTGCCGGAATATAGACGCCGGCAAGGTGTCCGATATGTACCGGTCCGTTAGCATACGGGAGGGCGGCGGTGATGGTGGTGCGTTTATAATTGTTCATAATGATGAAAGATTTTTTCTTTGACAGGTTTTGACGGGTTCGTTCTGACAGCTGAATCCAGCAGTCCCATTCCTACAACTGCGCATCAGACTTTGAGAATGTGTCGCCGAGTGTCATGTCGCCCGTTGTGAGACCAAGTCGGAGCCAGCGGAGACGCTGTGCCGACGTGCCATGATTGAAGGTCTCGGGCTGCGTCGTGCCATAGGCTTGTTTTTGCAGATAGTCATCGCCGATGTCCTGCGCACAGTTGAGTGCCTCTTCAAGATCTCCGTCTTCGAGTGAGTTGTACAGCTTGCCCTCATAATATCCCCACACGCCGGCATAGAAGTCGGCCTGCAACTCTATGCGCACACTCACCTTGTTGGCCTCGGTCTGGCTCAGACGGGCCATCTTCTGGTGTGCGGCAGAGAGTGTGCCGAGCAAGTACTGCACGTGATGCCCCACTTCATGTGCTATCACATAGGCATACGCGAAGTCCATGTCGCCTTTACTCTTACGCCACGACTTCATCTGTTCGAAAAATGACAGGTCAATATACAGGCACTGGTCTGCCGAGCAGTAGAAGGGCCCGGTACTGGCCGAGCCGTTGCCGCAGCCGGTGGAGACGGAGCCGGTAAACAGCACAAGTGTCGGACTTTTGTAGGTCTTGCCAATCTTGTGAAACTCCTGCGTCCATACATCTTCTGTGCTGGCCAGTATCTGTTTGCAGAAGGTTGCCAGTTCCTCCTCTTCAGCCGTCGGCTGATAGGATTCGCTTGTCCCTGAGCCGCTCATCTGCTGTGCCTGTTGCACCAGTGAAGACAGGTCGCCTCCTGTGAGCAGTGTGATGATTGCCACGATGATAATGCCGCCTATACCGGCAAAGCCTGCTTTCCTGCCGCCGCTCATGCCGCGGCGATCGTCTACGTTGGTGCTTTCGCGCCGTCCGTCAAGTCTCATGAATGATAGCGAGTTTTGTTTAGCAGACAAAGGTACGAATTTATTTTCATGTGAGGCCGTAGTGACCCTGCTCGCTACGGGGCTTGGCCGTGTGTCGGACATTCTCCCCGACCGGGCTTGGGGGCGTCGGTGTACGTGACCCGTACTGTGGGACATCAACAGCAGGGACGCATCCGCTCATGGTCTCCTGATTCGGGAGACGGAGTGGATACGTCCTCTGTGATTCAAAGGGTCGTCAGGCGCCGAGACGCCTGTGTGTGCCCATGCTGTGCCGTCTATTCAAACCGAAGGGCTATGCCGGCACGAATCCATCGGCCGGGCTGACGGATTCCGCCATAGTCGTAGTAGGTGGTGTTGAAGATATTGCTGCACTCGGCATAGACGTCGAGTTTGTTTGTCTTCCAGTAAATACGCCCGTCAAGCAGCCAGAAAGGCTTGTAGTTCCGGCTGTCTCCGTTGGCATCGGTGTAGTTGCCGCTTCGTTCCTGCCAACTCAGGTTCCACGTGGCTCCGAAGTTCTTCCAGATGCCGTGATCCAGCCGCAGGACGACCTTGTGCTGCAGGTAGTCAAGAGCATACATGCTCAACAGCGTTCCGGCATCTTTGTCCAGATTGGTGTACGCATAGCTTACCTGCACCGTGCGCAGCCACTCGTTGAG
>JAFUXZ010000175.1 GCA_017470795.1 Paludibacteraceae bacterium | reverse complement strand
GTCAAAAAGATTTTTGTCAACTTCCTTGTCGAACTGGATGATCTCAACGGGCGCAAGACCTTCGATGAGGACATCCAGGTGGAAAGCCTGATACACTTCTGACCGCACCGGCCCAAGCAGACGGCCGATGGCATAAGCCGTCTGCGATACATCCGTCCGAACTGCACCATGACCGGAAGCCGCACCATAGGGCTGACACAAGGTGTTGCACAAGACAGAAACATTACGGACAGCCGTGCCTGCTGGCAAAGGGCGCACCAAAGCAATACTCCGCCCAATGCAGACAGAGCAACCAAGAAGGAAGCATCATCGTCCGGAAGAGCCATTGGCTGCATCTGCCGACAAACGATGCACAGAATCAGCGCCGCAGCAGGCAACGGCAGCAAAGGCTTATGCCTCCGTGCAGCCAACAAGTCAACACCCGGCACAACACACGATGGCAGCCATCGCCTCCGGCGCTGAAAGCACGGATTGCTTCATGTCAGGTCGACCCCATATAAAGAGCCTGCACAGCGGTCTGGCGGCCGTCATGACTGCATCAGACGGATTTATCCATGTCATACTACCGATGAATCCGCGCATATTTTCCTGACCGGAGCGGACATCCGGGCATACAGAACGAGGCCGGCCTATCACCAGCATCACAATCTTGCAGACATTACTTGTACAGACATAAAAAAGAGTTTTTCACAACAGGTTTATTTTATTAACCCGGTGTCAGCCGGGCACTACCGTCACAGATGAACGAGCAGTTAAAAAACACCATAGACTCGCTGCCAGACAAACCCGGCGTATATCAGTACTTCAACAAAGAAGGTGAGATAATATACGTTGGAAAGGCAAAAAAATTAAAGCGCCGTGTATCATCGTACTTCAATCGGATACATGACTCCATGAAGACGAACATGCTCGTCAGCAACATCGACCACATGCAGTATATTGTCGTGGCCGACGAGCATGAAGCGCTCCTGCTCGAGAACAATCTGATAAAGAAGTACAAGCCGCACTATAATATCCTGCTGAAAGACGGAAAGACCTATCCGAGCATCTGCATCACCAAAGAGCCTTTCCCACGCATATTTAAGACGCGCGATCTGACGATGAAATCGGCAGAATATTATGGTCCGTACAGTTCTTCATACACCATAGACCTGATTCTTGACCTGATTCACAGAATCTACAAGATACGAACCTGCCGTCTCCCCCTCACTGCCGAATCAATAGCTCAGAAAAAGTACCGCGTGTGTCTGAAGTATCACCTCAAGCTCTGCAACGGAGCCTGTGAAAACTACGAATCCATCGAAAAATATCGGTCACAAATTGATGAGATCAGAAAGATTATCAAAGGTGATGCGCACGAAATCTGCAAAGTCCTTTTAGATCAGATGAAGCAGCTGGCAGCTGAGATGCGCTTTGAAGAAGCCGAAGAAATAAAGAAGAAATATCTGCTGATAGAAGAATTTCGTGCAAAATCCGTTGTTGCCAACATCCATGTGCAAGAAGCGGATGTCGTTGGTTATGAGGAAGATGACTCCCATCAGAACGCCTACATAACCATGCTGAAGATACACCATGGAGCCGTCATACAGGGCCAGACCATAGAATACCGAAAATCGACGGACGATGCCCGCGAAGACATTCTGGCACAGGGAATCATTGAACTGCGTGAACGCCTCCAGAGCAACTGTGAGTATCTGCTTGTCCCTTTTATTCCCTCACCGGATTATGATGAACTGGAAGATTTGAGCATCCAGATTCCGCAACGCGGTGACGCCCGCAAACTGCTCGACCTGGCAATGCAGAACGTACAACAATATCGTCACGACCGCCTGCGTCAGTCAGAGAAACTCAATCCTGACCAGCGAATGACCCGGCTGCTTGGCAAGTTGCAGCATCTGCTTCAGTTAGATGAGATGCCGCTGCATATTGAGTGCTTTGACAACTCCAACATTCAGGGGTCGGATGCTGTTGCCGGCTGTGTGGTATTCAAAAAAGCACGCCCGAGCAAAAAGGACTATCGCCGCTTCATCATCAAGACCGTGGAAGGACCCGACGACTATGCGAGCATGAAAGAAGTTGTCAGGCGCCGCTACACACGCGTGGTGGAAGAGGGAGGAAGCCTGCCCAACCTCGTGATAGCCGACGGAGGCAAGGGGCAAATGGAGATGATGCGCGAAGTCATAGAGGATGAACTCGGACTGTCAATTCCGATTGCCGGTCTGGCAAAGGATGACCGACACCGGACGAATGAGCTGCTGTACGGCTTCCCGCCCAAAACCATCACACTTAAACCCACAGACGAACTATTCAAGTTCCTCACGCAGATTCAGGATGAGGTGCACCGCTATGCCATCACTTTTCATCGGGAGAAACGAAGCAGGCGGCAGGTTCACTCTGAACTCGACGACATCCCCGGAATAGGAGAAAAAACACGCACAGCTATCCTCAAGCACTTCAAAAGCCTGAAACGAGCCAGATTGGCTTCGCTTGACGAACTTGCAAAAGTTGTCGGAACACAAAGAGCGTCAGCACTTTACGCTCATTTTCACGGCGAAAAGACCGCTTGAGAATAGCATTTTTAATCCGCACGTGGACACGCGGCCGGATTTTTGAAGTCTCACTCAACCTTCTGCGTGGACAAATACGTGCCGTTGCGCACGTCATGACATTCGACCCCCTCACGCTCACACCACGCAGCAATGCTGTCACGCTTCCATGCCTGCAACGAGCGGAGCAAAACCACATGGTCTGCCTGAACCGATGTCCGGATATCCTTCGGCCGCGTTCGGCCGACATTACCGATAATCAGATAGTCCGTCCGGACAGGCTGCGACAGGAACTTGCGAGACAACTGCGTGCCGGAAAGCAGCAGGTAAGATTTGTCGTGAAAATGAAACAAAGTAAAGTCTGCCGTGTCAACCTGATGGCAGACCGGCGACAGAAGACCATCACGCAGCGTCGAAGCATGCGTCAGCTCCTTTGCACGGAGCGTATCATTGGTAAGGATCCACTGCTGCATGCCGTCGCAGAACTGCACCACGTCAGCCTGTCGGTCGTTGTATGCCACAACGCTCCGTGTATGACGCACCTGTGCCTCATGATACAGCCGCAGTCCAAAAACAGCCGTCAGACACAGCACCGAAGGCAGATAGCGCCGCCAACCGCCCTTTGTCATTGCCCAGCCCAACAGGACTACGCCCGCCATGAGACAGCAGGTCTGCACCTCATCGGTCCAGACTTCCCACACCGCCCCGGGCAAATGCTCCACATGGCGGACAAAACCGTTCATCGCACGCAAAATCAGATGCAGCATTCCGCTCAGGCCTGCGGCAACAAATGACCACTGACTGAAAATCAGCAGAACGAATCCACCCGTCAGGACAATATATGCAGCCGGAATGACCACTGCACTCGTCAAGGCAAAGTACATGCTGAACTGGTGGAAATAGTAGATCAGCAAGGGGGCTGTGCCTATCTGCGCTGCTACGGAAACAAGCACCAGATCGCGAAAATAAGCCAGCCATTTCCTCCGCACCGGCAGCCACTGTACCATACGCGGATGGAAGAAGACAATGCTCGTAACAGCGGCAAAACTGAGCTGAAAACCGACATCAAAAAGCATCAGCGGACTGGCTACCAACAGGAAGAACGCAGCACCGGCAATGTTGTTAAACAAATGCGACTCCCTGCCTATGATGCGGGCCAGCATAATCAGCGACAGCATGACTGAGGCACGCATAACCGAGGGAGGCATGCCGACCAGCAATGCATACGCCCAAAGAAGCAATAAAGACAGGACGTATTGCATTTTCCGCCCGTATGGAAAACGGTTTAGAAAAAACAGCAGACACAGCAGGAGTTGGCACAGGATGCCCACATGAAGCCCACTCACTGCCAACACATGCATCGCTACGGAATGCTGATAACTCTGCTTCAGATCCGAAGAAAGCTCATCGCGATAGCCAAGTGTCATGGCGGCCAAAATGGCAAACTCATCTTCGTCAAAGCCCTGCCGCCGATAAACATCAAGCAAACGCCGGCGTACCTGTCTGAAGGCTGACAGGACAGAGCGAGAGCCGTCGTGACTGACAGGCATCCAATGATCCGTGCGGACATTCATGATGGCGCGAATCTGATGCGTCAGCAGATAGCTTGCGTAGTCAAAATCGGCAGGATTCCCTGAATTGCGCGGAGCCTCAAACTGCCCCTGCACCGCTATCACGTCTCCCTCCCGGAGCACTTGAGCCGCACTGTCCTGCGGCAGATACACCACGGCCAGACACCCCTGCTTCAGCGACACGGACCGGTCAGTTCTGCATATCACCTCGACCTTGCACGTCACGCTCCGTTTTGTCGCACGTGGCGGCTCTTTTATGAGCAGACGATATACTCCCGGCTCGTCAAGAAAATCGGGCGTTATACGGGCTGTTTGCAAACAATACAGTATACCGCCCACTCCCGTCATAATCCCTGCAAGCGACAGGTTGTACATCCATCCGATGCGATACACAAGTTGCCGACGCGACAGGACGGCATGCACCAACATCAGTATTGCCGCCGGAACAATACAGACAAACAGGAAGAACGTCGGCACCCATCCCAGACAATGGGAACACACAATGCCCGCCATCAAGGGCAACAACAGCCTCAACAGTGGGTATTTGACCAAAGGATTCAACGCCGGAGAAAAAGATGGAAAAACAGACCGGCCGGATCAACAAGACCCATTTTTAAGCCGCCTGACAGCCTCTTGCGGTTGCTTCGCTCCAAACACGGCACTTCCCGCCACAAGCGCATCAGCACCCTCAGCAACAAGCATCCCTGCATTGCTTTCATTCACGCCTCCATCTACCTCAATCAGCACGCCGGGAGCCACCTGATTGCGCAGCCTGCACAGTTCCTGAAGTCGCTCATGTGTCTGTGGGAGAAACGACTGCCCGCCATATCCGGCCTGCACAGACATGAGCAGCACCATGTCAAGTTCGCTCATGTACGGAGCCAGATCAGCTACAGGAGTCTGCGGATTGATTGTCAGACACGCACGCACTCCGGCCTGATGAATCTGACGTATAACCGACCGCGCATCATCGACGGCTTCCAGATGGAAACCGATGCTCCATGCCCCAGCCTCAGCCAAACGCTCGACATAACGCTCCGGATGAAAAATCATCAGGTGCACATCCAGCGGCTTCCTGACATGCGCTGCCGCAGCCTGGATAATTGGAAACCCGAAAGAGATATTGGGCACAAACTGCCCGTCCATCACATCCAGATGAAGCCAATCGGCATCCGTTTCATTGATCAATTCAAAAGCCCTGTCAAGACGGCTGAAGTCAGCCGCAAGAAGCGAAGGAGATAGAAACATGGCTGTGTGTTTTTGGTTTGAGAAAAAATCGGACTAAACTTTATCGTTATCCGACAGCATGCGGATTTCCTCAGATGTAATCCGCCGTGTCTTCTTCCACCACCAGATTGTTGATGATAAATTCCTGCCGGTCGCTGGTGTTTTTGCCCATATAGAAACTTAACAGATCCTGCACGGCATCCTCCTTGCGCAACGTGACCTGGTCAAGCCTGATGTCACTCCCGATGAAATGCGTAAACTCGTCGGGAGAAATCTCTCCCAGTCCCTTGAAGCGCGTTATCTCCGGATTAGGCTTGAGTTCCTCTATGGCCGCCTGACGCTCCTCCTCCGTATAGCAATAGCGCGTTGTTTTCTTATTGCGCACACGGAACAAAGGAGTTTGCAAGATATACACATGCCCTTTCTTGACAAGGTCAGGGAAGTACTGGAGGAAAAACGTCATGAGCAGCAGCCTGATATGCATTCCGTCCACATCGGCATCAGTGGCAACGATTACCTTGTTATAACGAAGGCCGTCCAGCCCGTCCTCGATATTGAGCGCAGCCTGTAACAGGTTGAACTCTTCGTTCTCGTAACAGATGGACTTGGTTAGTCCATAACTGTTTTTAGGCTTTCCACGCAGACTGAAAACTGCCTGTGTGTCTGCGTTGCGGCTCTTAGTAATCGAGCCGGATGCCGAGTCGCCCTCGGTGATGAAAATACACGACTCCTCCATCATCTGATTCTTGCGCTCGTCGCGCGTGGGGGCATCGTTGAAATGATAGCGGCAATCGCGCAGTTTTCTGTTGTTCAGGCTGACTTTCTTGGCACGTTCGCGGGCCAGCTTGGTCACACCTGCTATTGCCTTGCGCTCACGCTCCGAGTCTTGTATCTTCTGGAGCATTACCTCCGTAACGTCCGGGTGCTTATGCAGGTAATTGTCAAGTTCCTGCTTCACAAAATCATTGACAAACTTGTTGACCGACATCGCATCCTGTGCCGGCGAGATGCGCAAAGAGCCCAGTTTAGTTTTAGTCTGCGATTCAAACACCGGCTCCTCCACATTGATAGCAATCGCTCCGACAACCCCATTGCGAATATCAACCAGTTCCTGATTCTTGTTGAAGAACTCCTTTATCGTACGCCCAATGGCTTCACGATAGGCGGCTTGATGCGTTCCGCCTTGGATGGTGTGTTGTCCATTGACGAACGAATAGTATTCGTCATTGTTTTGATTAGTGTGCGTCAGCGCTATTTCTATGTCCTCACCCTTGATGTGAATAATCGGATAAAGCGGCTCTGCCGTCATACGCTCCTGCAACAGGTCAAGCAGACCGTTGCGCGAGTGAAATCTGCGTCCGTTATAGATGATGTTGAGCCCGTTGTTCAGATACGTGTAGTTACGCAGCATGGGTTCGATATAGTCTTCTCGGAAACTATAATCCGCAAACAGATTGCTTGACCGGTCGGGCTCGAACATGGTGTACGTACCCCGTTGCGCATCTTTTGGCGCATCGGTTATTCCGCTGTCATGCTGTAACTTTCCCTGTTTGAATTCTAATCGCCTTGTCTTGCCTTCTCTCCACGACTGTATACAGAATTTCCAACTCAAGGCATTGACAGCCTTGATACCTACCCCGTTCAGACCGACCGACTTCTTGAATGCCTTTGAGTCATATTTGCCGCCCGTATTCAGCAGGGAGGCCACCTCAACCAGTTTGCCCAACGGTATTCCACGCCCGAAGTCACGCACCTCAACCCGTCCGTCTGCCACCGTCACCTCTATCCTGTTGCCTTCACCCATACGAAACTCGTCGATAGAGTTGTCGATTGTCTCTTTGATGAGGACATAGATCCCGTCGTCCGAGTGCGATCCGTCGCCCAATTTTCCGATGTACATGCCCGGACGTAACCGGATATGCTCCATGTCTTCGAGGTGCCGGATGTTGTCTTCGGTGTACTGTACGCCTTGTGTCTGTGTTATCTGATCTGCCATGTCTTATGGTGCTTTTCTGATGGTTGTGATGATGATTCTGTCTGTTGCCGGGTCTTGATACCTACCTGCCGGAGGTCACTCCGCCCAGTAGTGAGTCAACAAACTCGTCGCGATTGAAGACCTGAAGCTGTTCGGCCTGCTCTCCCAGTCCGATGTAGCGCACCGGAATCTTAAACTGGTCGCTGATACCGATGACCACACCGCCCTTGGCTGTTCCGTCCAGTTTGGTAACAGCCAGCGAAGTAACCTGAGTGGCTTTGGTGAATTGTTTCGCTTGTTCAAAGGCATTCTGCCCTGTTGAGCCGTCAAGCACCAGCATCACGTCGTGAGGGGCATCCGGTACGACCTTTTGCATCACCTTCTTAATCTTTGTCAATTCGTTCATCAGACTCACTTTATTGTGCAAGCGGCCGGCGGTATCTATCAACACCACGTCAGCATTGTTCGCCACGGCCGACGATATGGTGTCGTAGGCCACGGAAGCCGGATCTGACCCCATCTGCTGCTTTACGACGGTTGCTCCCGTCCGTTCTCCCCAGATGGAGAGTTGTTCTACAGCTGCAGCCCGGAAGGTATCTGCCGCTCCAAGAAAAACTTTCTTTCCGGCCTGTGTGTACAGGTGTGCCAGCTTCCCGATGGTGGTTGTTTTTCCCACGCCATTCACTCCGACAACCATCACGACATACGGTTTCTGTGGCAACGGGTCGGCGAAGTCAAGCACGTCGCCAGCATTGTTCTCTGCCAGGAGCGATGCTGTCTCCTGCCTGAGGATGCTGTTGAGTTCGTCGGTACCGACATACTTGTCGCGCTCGACGCGCTTCTGAATCCGCTCAATGATGCGCAAGGTTGTCTCCACACCGACGTCCGATGTGATCAGGGCTTCTTCGAGGTTGTCAAGCACCTCGTCGTCCACTTTCGACTTGCCTGCTATGGCATGTGTGATTTTGGAAAAAACGCTCTGTTTTGATTTCTCCAGTCCTTGATCGAGCGTCTGTTTGTTCTCCCGTGAGAAGATCTTTCCGAAGATTGACATATTGTTCGTTCTTGCTGTTTTTTCAGTAATCTCTTTTGCCGGCTCTTTTCAGCTTAATGATTGACCCACACTCCCTTATGATTGAACAGGTCGTACGAAACCGTTATTGCGCCCCGCATGTGGGTCATTCGATATTCAAGTACTTTGCTGACTTCGGGGTCGTTGGGGTAGACATCGCTGTAGAAGATGTCCTTGAACCCGGCCAGGAACCTGAAGCCGATGTTGATGCGTTCGTAGATGTTGTACTCGTAGCCCAGAAACAGGCCTGCATCCCACTTGCTCAAGACATTCCTGAAGTTCATCGAGACCTCAGGCGACGGTTCGCTGACTACGTTTTCTATAACGTCCGGACGCGAACCGATATAGCCTTTCAGCGGGTCGGTCTGGAAGTTGGAGCGCATTATCCATGCTCCGTAGCCTCCGACAAGGAGTTTGTTGCGTCCTGTCTGTCCCAATCCGATGGACAGATAAACCGGTACTTCCAACATCGTGAACGACATCGACATTGCGGCCTGCCCCGTATAATACTGCTTCAGATAGCCCTGTGGCTGCCCGTCATCCGGTACGAACGCAAGTTGATTCTCAACGTACGCATCGGCATCCATGCGCACCGTCTTGTAGCCGATGTCAGAGCGCAGCGTTACGCGTTGATCCAGAGGGAAGCGTACTCCGGCGCCGACGGCAAGGTTCAGTTGGATATAGGGTTTGAAGATCTTGGGGATATAGTTCATGCCCGGAACAGCTCCGCCTACGTCAGTTCCTACATAAAGCGAGAGTGCCGGTACGTATCGTTCGTTCAGCTGAGACCAGGCCGGAGCCATGCCTGCCATCATGCAAACCATAAGGGTGAGTAGTGTTCGTTTCATTGCTTTCATGGCCTAATAGTTTAACACGACGTTGTCAATATACATCTTGCTGTCTGACGAGCCTTTGAACTGATCACCCTGATAGCTCGTGCTGAAGGTTATGAACATGTGTGTGACATCCATCTGGTCCTCTGTGTAATAGTAGTCCAGCGGGAGGGTGATGCGCGTCCATCCGTTGGTATTGCTGATGGTCGTGTAGCCATAGGCGACGACTGTCACGCCCGGTTCGCGGCTTGCGTCGGCCACAAATTTTCCCGCACTGTTCACGGAGCCGTACTTGTGATACTCGATTGAGCCCGATCCTGTGTAGTTGAGCAGTTGGAAGTCAACGCTTCCCTTGTCGTTGCTCGTACTGTAGCTGACGTCAAAAGACATGCTCTTCGGCCGTCCGTCGAAGGCTATTCCGAAGTGAGTCATTGCTTTGGGGTTGCTCACTTGCGACAGGCTCATTTCAAATCGGCCGAGGAAGATGCTCCCCGCGGCGAAGAATCCGGCAGCCGATCCGGTCGTAAGCAGCGTGCACGATGTTCCGTCCTGACCGGTAGCGCGCTGTGCTATCGTGGCGTAACTTGTGTTGCTGCTGCTCCATCCGGGAAGTGTCGTTCCCGACCAGTCCATCGTGCCGTTTGTGAGGGGCGGTTCGTAACTGATCTGTATGCGCCAACGGTTGACGGTCTGCCCGTCTTCGGAGGTGACGGAGAATGTCTTCTGTTCTTTGAGTGATGCAAAACGCAATGCGGCCGTCGGGCTGATTCCGGCAACGATTGCTCCGTCTGATGTGGTATACTGCGGAATGAAGCTGAACTGTCCGCTCCCCTTTTGTGTGACGTGCATCGTGATGGTCCGGCCGGCCTGATCGACAGAGGTTGACGCAACGGCATATCCGGCAGCGATGCTGTTGGCCTTGAAGGTGAGCAGATCTGCGGCAGTACCTGCGGCCGGTGAGCGGTCGTCCAGTCTGATGGTGTACTGATTCTCGGTCAGCCCGTCCTGTGACCGAACGGTAAACCGGTAGGTGTCAGCCAGCGAGTTGAACGTCAGGAAGTCGTTGGGTGAGAACGCCCCTTGTGTCATCGTGGCCTTGTAACTCAGACTCATGGCAGCCTTCAGCTGGAGTGGCAGGTCAGACCCTTTGGCCGTGATGGTGAGCGTGATGATTTTGTTGACCTTATCCACATCGGTGGTCTGACTCATCTGCAACTTGCCTGCCGCTCCGTGATATGACGTGATGCGGAAGGTCTCCACATCGGCATCTGTGGCCAATGCTCCTGCAAAGACAAGACGGATGGTCCACTGTTTTTCTGTCCCGTCTTCAGCAATCACCATAAAGGTCTTCTGTGCGTTCAGGTTGTCCATCACGAAGTCCTTTCCGTTCTCTATGCCGAATAACGTGGCTCCTGCGCTCACGCCGACGTTGGCCCGAAGCTGTACCGGAAATGCATCCGTCCCGTCGTTGACCACAAGTGTGATTGTGGCGTTTTCGCTATTGATCTCTGTGGAGTCCATCAGGAATTTGACGGAGCTTGGCGTTGACCGGGTGAGCATGAACGAGGTTACTTCGGCCTCGTTGTTCTTGTAGGGCTCTATACGTACTTTCCACAGTTTCTTCAAGTCGTTGTACTGGTCGTAGAGGTAGAAAGTCTTCACCTGATCCGGACCGGAGAAGGTGATTGTCTCCCCCGGCTGCAGGCCGATGCTCATCTGATTGAAGCGCAGTGGAAAATCCATTCGTACGCTGAGCGGATATTGAGGAGTCCGGCTGGTTGAATTGCGCACAACGATGCTGACGACATTCTGCACCGAGTCAACCTCAAGGCGTGCTATCTGATCGCCGTCGCCCGTCAGCAGGCTCACGTCCATACTGCTTTCTGCGAGGTTTGTGCTGTAGGTCTGCGTGCCCGGATAGCCGGCCTGATTGTCGGCATAGATGATGTCACCCGTTTCAACGAAGACCGTCCAGTCCTGTACAAAGCCGTCTTCAGCCTCAATGCTGACGGTCTTCAGGTCAAGGCGTGACTGAAAAGTCAGTTCCTGCTCGCCTCCTACGACCTTACATCCCTCTGACAGCCTGAACGACGGCTTGATAGTGAGCGGAAAAACGGCCTGTGGAGCCACCACCTTGATATACCGCTCCGTCCCATCCACAAAGACGAACGCCGAATCGCCCACCACACAGGTTGACGGCGCAAAATCAGCCACCGCCATGCCCAACACATCGGCAGGCTTGTCCTGCGCCACCGGAACCAGCCGCACAGCCCATTCGCGCACCGACCCGTTCTGAGCCGCCACGTAGAACACCACATCCTCAGTCCACCGGCTCACTGTGACCGTGTCGGGGTTGAGGTTCAGCAACTGCTTCGCGTCTTTGTCAATACGCACTTGTGCCTTAAACCGGATGTCAGGAATGTATTTGCCATACAGCAGCGGAATCTGTATGACTCCCTCCTGACGATCGATTTGCGGAATCCCCAATTCGGCCGATGCCGTGTAGACCGTGTCAATCTGAAAAGACACCACGTCAGCCGACGATGACAGCTTGTCCAGATCGCCACAGGCCGACAGCACGGCCAACATCAGGATCGACAGCCGGGTGGCCAGACGGAAAAACATGTTTCTCATAATCATTTTTCTGCTGCCATGCCGAATGCCGAATAAAAACGGCACAGCACGGCAATATCATGCAAAGATAATGGATTTTTGCGATTTTGCCCGTCCCGCACGGGCGAACACCAGCCATCTGTCCATATAAGCCCCGCCCGACAAAGCTGCATACAGACATCTGCCAACCCTGACCGGCCGATGAAATCGGGAGTTTAAGACACTTTCCGCATGTCTCAAAGTGGTATCAGGTCCCTCAATCCACCCGCCGTGCCAAAGCCGTTGGCTCCGCTTTCCGTACGGCATGCTGCACCTGCCATGCCATGGGCGCTGCAGACCGGCATTCATCCTGCCTGTCCGGTTCTTTGGGCTTTGACCGGACGGGTGTATTCATGAGCCACAAGTCTGCCGGCCCCGAACCAGCGGCAGCCGTTCGCCGACTCTGCCGCCGACAGCCGGAAGTAGGCCAAACACTTCCTGCAGGACACTGCCGGCAGCTTTGACCAACCGCAACGCCTGACCTCCCAGAAACGCTTCAGAACATGTCGAACGTCATCCGGCAACATCGTTTTTTGATATGCCCGACTCATATTTTGCAACCTTTGCAGCGTGAGCAAATGAAATAATGCGTACTTTTGCGCCCCGTTTCCAAACAAAAAACTATAACGTATGCTGTTAGTTCATACTATCCAGGACCTGCAGACGCATCTTGCATCACTGCGTGCCGACAACCGCACGGTGGGTCTGGTGCCGACCATGGGTGCGCTGCATGACGGTCATGCTTCGCTTGTGCGCCGCTGCGTGTCGGAAAACGACGTGAGTGTCGTGAGCGTCTTCGTCAATCCCACACAATTCAACAACAAGGAAGATCTTCAGAAATATCCGCGCACCATCGAACGCGATGCCGCCTTGCTCGAACAACTCGGTGTCGACCTCGTGTTCAATCCGGAGCCCGACGAGATGTATTCTGAGCAGGAAATGCACCGGCAGTTTGCTTTCGACTTCGGCGGACTGGACACAGTCATGGAGGGTAAGATGCGCCCCGGGCATTTCAACGGTGTCGTTCAGGTGGTGAGCAAACTCTTCCGGCTCGTCAGCCCGCAACGGGCCTATTTCGGTGAAAAAGACTTTCAACAACTGGCCATCATCCGCCGCATGACCCGACTCATGCAGTTTTCAGTCGAGATTATCGGATGCCCCATCGTGCGCGAGGCGAGCGGCCTTGCCCTCAGCAGCCGCAACGAGCGCCTCTCGGAGCAAGAACGGACCACAGCCGTCAACATCAGCCGCATCCTTATGGAGAGCCGGACACTCACATTGTCCATGAACACCCGGCAGGTGGAGCAATGGGTCACAGATCAGGTCAACGCCGTTGAGGGGCTGGAAGTAGAATACTACCAGATTGTCGACCAGACAACGCTCATGCCCACCAACACGTGGCAACACGCCATTGGCTGCATCACCGTCTACTGCGGCCCCGTACGGCTGATAGACAACATCAAGTACGACCTGTAGAAAGGCCGTACACACATCTGCCCCACGGCGGACAACAGCAACATCACTGCAGCTGTCCGCCGTGGGAAAATTATGTGCATCAACCACATCGCTCAACACACGGGTGCCTGCATGAAGAAAGGAGGAGACAGAAAAAACGGACTCAATTTTGTGTTATAAATGCGTTTCACAACGAATTATTCGTAACTTTGAGCCGCAACAATCTTCCTTAAAAGCACACACATGCCCTATCGCCGTCTCCCCAACACCGATCAAGCACGTCTAAAAGCCCTGCAGACCGCCATCAAAAAAGCCGATGAGAACGGATTTTCAGAGAAGGCCATATCTTTTGCGACACTCAATGAGGCACGCTCATTTTTAGCTCACTTTGAGAAGCAAATGATGCAGTATCAGCAGATTGTCGATAAAAAAGTGAATGCCAACAAGCACTATCGCCAGATTGCTGCCAATGCACACATGTACGTGTCACACTTCATACAGGTGCTCAATCTGGCCGTCATACGCGGCGAAATCAAACGCGAACAAAAATCACTCTATCACCTCAGCCCCCATTCAAACCGCTTGCCTGACATCTCAAATGACCGCGACTTGCTCAAATGGGGCAAGAACATCATCGAAGGCGAGAACGAAAGGCTCAAGCAAGGCGGAATGCCGATTTACAATCCGACGATACAGAAAGTCAAGGTGCACTATGACATCTTCCGTGAGTATCAGTCAACCCAGGAACTTTACAAATCGAATACCAACCGCAACTGGACCGAACTGGACCGGTTGCGCCAACGTGCCGACAAAATAATACTTGACATCTGGAATCAGGTCGAGGAGTACTACAAAGATCTCCGCCCCTACGCACGCTTGTG
>JAFUXZ010000174.1 GCA_017470795.1 Paludibacteraceae bacterium | reverse complement strand
GATAAGAAAATGTAGTCTGACGTCCGTAGTGACTACGATACGCTGACTATACATTTGTTTTGAATGTGGAGGCACCCCATGCAGGGTGCCTCCTTTTTATGAGCAAAAAAAAGATGCCCCACACGGGGCATCAAGCTCACTGTCTCTACTGCTCTGCAAGCCGGTAGGCCAGCGGAGAGACCCCTGTATGCGCCTTGAAGAAACGCCCCATCACCGACTGGTCAGAGAAATGCAGACGATCGGCTATCTGCTGAACCGAGTCGTGCGTCGAACGGAGCTCAATCTTAATCTCAAGAATCAGGAAGTCGTCGATGGCCTTCTTGGGCGACGTGCCGGAGAGCGTCTTGAACACCTGCGCAAGATAACGGCGGGAGACACACAGCTGGCCGGCATACCACGCCACGCGCTGGTGCTCCCGATAATGCGTCAGGAGCAGATTGTAGAAACGCTTGACGAGCTTGTCACCCGCGTAGGTAAAATGCTTCTGCACGTCAACAAGATTCGACCGTTCCTTGTCGTAGATGCTCATGAAGTGATTCTGAAGCGTATTGACGACCAGCCGATGCCGGCAGACATTCGACTCGTCATCGTAGAACAGCTGGAGCATATCGAAGTACAGCCGGTTAGCACGCCGGTCAAGATCGTCCTGAAGCCGGTGGGGCGGAGACTGCGACAAGAAGTCGAAGAAGCGTGTCGGGAGGGCGTGCGCCACCTCATCAAACAACTGCGGCGAACAGACACAATAGCGCACTTCAAAATCAGGCGATGAGCGTTCTATCTGTATCACACTCTCGGGCAACAGCGTCCACTCCATATCCGCCGACAGCTCATAGCGCTCCATGTTGCGCAGCACGGTGGCACTACCGCTCACGCAGTGCATGATGAACGTGTTGCGCGTACGCCGCGGATGCGTCTCAAACCAGCGCATCCGGTCCTGCAACATCAGGAAGTGCTCTCCCTGAACAGCCTTATAGGGATACTCCATCAACATAGAAGGTGTACGTCAGACAGCATCACACATCAGGCTTACACTCACGCCTCCGCAGGGGAGTCATCGTCTTCATCTGCAGAGGGCAGGAGCGGATGCTTCGGGTCCTGCTTCGCTCCAAGGCGTATCATGTCGCCGGCCAGCTTCTTCAGATTGCCGCGACCGTCACTCAACGCCTTGCTGCTGTCGTCATAGCTCTTCTGCAGCGCGTCAATCTTGCGCCCCATATCGGCAAAGCGCTCCACGACCACTGCAATGCGGCTCACCAGCTTGTCGGCCAGATTGAACAGGTTCTCCTGCTGCTTGTTTTGCTGCTCCTGCCGCCATGACGCCTGTATCATGCGCAGCAACGGCGTAAGCATCATCGTGTTGCAGATGAAGACATTATACTTGTAGAAGGCATCGTTCCACAACGTCGGTTCGGCCTGCAGAGCCAGATATAGAGCCGCATCAACAGGCATAAACATCACCACGAAGTCGAGTTGCTGATGACCGTTCTTCATGTGGTCGTTATATCGCTTACCGGAAAGTTCAAGTACGTGCGAGCGTACACTCCGCACGTGTCGCTGCAAGGCCTCGCCCCGCTGCTCGTCCGTCTGTGCATCATAGTAATCGGCGTATGCACTCAGCGACACCTTCGAGTCTATAATCACGTCCTTCTTGTCAGGATAGTGCAGCACGACGTCGGGAATCATGTTGCGCCGGCTGTCTTCGTTCTTGATGACCGTCCCGTCTGCCTGACGGATAGTGTACTGACGGTCGTAGTGAATGCCCTCCTGCATGCCCATCTCATCCAGCAGTACGCGCAGCACGTCCTCACCCCAGTTGCCCTGCAGCTTATTGGAAGACTGCCGCCCCTTGAGAGCCTCTGCAAGATTGTCTGCCTTATTGCCCAGCAGACGCGTCGTCTCTATCATCAGCCCGAACTTCTCACCGAACTCTGCCGACTGCCGGATGCTCTGCTCCCGATGCTGCTCCATAGACTGCTTCATCTCCCGAATCTGCTCCTTGAGCGGATCGATAATCTGGCTCATCTGCTGCCGGTTGCCCTCGTTCAGTCCGCGTGACTGCTGCTGCAGGATCTCCGTCGCTGCGGTCTTCAGTTGCTCCTGCGCCAGCTTCAGCTCCTGATTAAGCCGCTGCTCACGCTCCTGCATCTCACGGTCATGCTGCTGATGAAGCAATGCCAGCTCTGTATTACGCGCCTTCAGTTCGGCATGCAACGCAGCGGCATTCTCCACCTGCTGCTGCAACTCGCCTGACAGACCATCGGCCCGGCGCTGCTGCTCTGCCAACGACCGCTGAAGACCCTGATACTGCTCCTCCGATCGTGTTAAATCTATCTGATACTGATTGATCTGCTGTTGCAGTTGCCGCATCTGACGACGATGAAGCAACCACGCCACTGCCACCGATATGACCGATACCAACAATACGATGGCAATCCATGTGAGAGACGTCATGTGCTTTGTGCTTTGTTTGCGCAAAGATACGATTTTGTATATATTTGCCAACAGGTTCGGTCTCTGACCGTAGGATACGAATCACCGTCGAACCGCATATCTCTACCCATTATGTCCAAGAAGCAAGATAAACGCAAAAGTTCCAAGGTAAACCGGCTGCGCAAGAACGACCTGATGCAACTCATCATGAGCCTGTTCGATGCCAACCCCACACAGACCTTCAACTACAAGCAGATATCATCGGCACTGGGAATAACCGCCGAGAGTCAACGCGTGCTGGTTAACTCATATTTATATGAACTGTTCGAGCAAGACCTGCTCCAACAGGTGTCGATGGGCAAGTTCCGCCTCAACCGACGTGGAGCATACGTCGAAGGCACCATCGAACGCCGGGGCGTAAAGAGCTACCTGCTACCCTCTGACGGCGGCGACGAAATCTTCATCCCCGAACGCAAGACAGGACATGCGATGCAGGGTGACCGGGTACGCGTCTATCTGTACGCACGCCGCAGAGGGCAAGCACCGGAAGGAGAGGTCGTAGAGGTGATGCAGCGAGCCAAAGACACGTTCGTAGGCATACTTGACGTCAAGGAGCACGCCGCATTCCTGATTGTCGACAACAAAATCATGACCCCTGACATCTTCATTCCACATAAATACTTACATGAAGGAAAAGATCGGCAAAAAGCCGTGGTCAAGATTGTCGACTGGCCTGAATCTGAGACCAACCCCGTAGGGGAAGTAATAGACATCCTTGGCTATCAGGGGGACAACAACACCGAGATGCATGCCATACTGGCGGAGTTCGGCCTGCCATATAGTTATCCTGAAGACGTAGAACGTGCTGCCGAGCGTATCGGCGACGGCATCACCCGTGAGGAAGTAGCACGACGTCATGACATGCGTGACGTATGCACCTTCACCATCGACCCGCACGATGCGAAAGACTTTGACGACGCGCTGTCTGTCCGCAAGATAGAAAACGGCATGTGGGAGGTTGGAGTACACATTGCCGATGTGACCCACTATGTCCGGCCGGGAAGCATCATCGACCAAGAGGGAATGCGCAGGGCAACATCAGTATACCTTGTTGACCGCACCATACCCATGCTGCCGGAACATCTCTCCAACGGCATATGCTCACTCCGACCCGATGAAGACAAACTTTGCTTCTCCGTCATCTTCCAGATGGACGACGATGCTCAGGTTCGACAATACAAAATCGAGCGTACCGTCATACGCAGCAACCGCCGGTTTACGTATGAAGAGGCACAGAACGTCATCGAACAGCAACATGGCGACTGCTGCGAAGAAATCCTCACCCTTGACCGGCTTGCCAAACAGCTCCGCAAACGAAGATTTGAGCATGGGGCAGTCTCGTTTGATCGCGTTGAAGTCCGCTTCGAAATCGATGCAACAGGCAAGCCTACCTCAGTCTATTTCAAGCAGTCGAAAGATGCAAACAAGCTGATAGAGGAGTTCAT
Source organism: Paludibacteraceae bacterium (assembly GCA_017470795.1). GTDB lineage: Bacteria > Bacteroidota > Bacteroidia > Bacteroidales > Paludibacteraceae > RGIG4928. The sequence goes on along the minus strand of JAFUXZ010000174.1, from coordinate 13,418 downwards.
GCTTTTGGCCAACCGAACCGTCGCTGAGCATATCGGACATCCCGGACGCGGACGACGCGCCAAGACCTTCGTGTATCGTGTGCATGACATCCCACTCCCCGACCGCATGGAGAGTTTCTCACGCTTCGTCAACCGATTCGGCTACACCCTTAAAACCACAGGCAAACGCGAGGCCATATCAAACAGCCTGAACCAACTGCTTGAACAAGTACAAGGACGTCCAGAACAGAATATCGTTGAGACTCTTGCTATTCGTTCGATGGCACGCGCCATGTATACTACGTTCAACATCGGCCACTACGGATTGGCCTTCGACTACTATACACACTTCACATCACCCATCCGACGATATCCTGACATGATGGTGCACCGCCTGCTTGCCCGCTATCTGGATGGCAAGCCATCAGTACAGGCTGAAGAATATGAGGAACTATGCCAGCACTGCTCCGACCAAGAGCAACTTGCTGCCAATGCTGAACGGGCCAGCATCAAATACAAGCAGGTCGAATACATGAAAGAACATATCGGGCAGATATTTGAAGGAACCATTTCCGGAGTAACAGAATGGGGTATCTACGTCGAGTTGACGGAAAACAAATGTGAAGGAATGATCCCGATACGCGACCTTGATGACAAGGATTACTTTATTTATGATCCGGACAATTATTGCGTAGAAGGACGACGCACACATCGCAAGTATCGTCTCGGAGATTCTCTGCGTGTCCGCGTAGCACGTGCTGACCTGTTGCGCAAGCAGCTTGACTTCACACTGGCCTAACCATGAACACAGTCGGAATCCGCAGTTAACCACGGACGTCATGATGACAGACAAACTAAACATCAACCAGTGGAACGAATCAGACCGTCCACGCGAGCGCATGATGCATCATGGAGCCCGCAGTCTGTCTGATGCCGAGCTACTGGCAATTCTGCTTCGTGTAGGATCAACTACGGAGACTGCTCTTGACTTAGCCAAACGCATTCTTGCCACATACGGCAATGACTTAGACCGCATGGGACGTGAGCTGAACATCCAGACGCTTTGCCGCGATTTCAGAGGAGTCGGTCAGACCAAGGCAGTCACCATCATGGCCGCCCTCGAACTCGGCCGAAGACGCAAAGAGATTCTGACAAAACAGGATCCACAGATTATCAATTCGCAGACTGCATTTGAGATTATCAGTCCTCTGTTAATGGATCTGCCAACGGAGGAAATGTGGGTTCTGCTACTCAATCGGCAAAACAGACTGATTGACAAACAATGCATCGGCAAGGGAGGAATTGCTGGTGTGACATGCGACGTCCGCGTCGTGATGCGCATGGCTTTAGAACACAATGCAACTTCCATCATCCTTGCACACAATCATCCCTCAGGCAGTAATCAACCCAGCAAGAATGACAAGGATCTGACTCTCAAGATTAGCAAAGCATGTAGTCTGCTTGACATCAGTCTGCATGATCATATCATCATCGCGCGCCACACATACTACAGTTTTGCTGATGCCGGACTCCTCTGAATGCAGTGCATCTATGTCATGCTGCCAAGGCATCATAAACCTCTGATACATCAATCATCAATCAACATTTCAGCATCTAAAATCATGACACAGATATATCTCAAGCCTAAGAAAGAGGAAAGCCTGCTGCGTCAACACCCATGGGTTTTCTCTGGTGCCATTCACCACATCGATGGGGCAGTACAAGAGGGTCAGGTGGTTCAAGTACTTGCCTCCGACGGAACATTACTCGGCGTCGGGCACTATCAGATTGGCAGTATCGCTGTCCGGATTCTATCTTTTGAAGACGAGCAGATTGACGCTTCTTTCTGGAGCGCACGAATCAGCGAAGCCTATCGCATGCGCCGGCAGATTGGGCTGATTCGCACCGACAACGACACCTATCGTCTGATTCATGGCGAAGGGGACTTCTTACCCGGCTTGGTCGTCGATGTTTATGCAGACACTGCCGTCATTCAGGCTCACTCTGTCGGCATGCATCTTGTCCGCCACACGATAGCCCAGACCATTATCGAGTGCGTCCCGGAGGTGCATAACATCTACTACAAATCTGATGGCACGCTCCCTCACAAGGCTCCGATTGACGACCGCACTGACCAATATCTCATCGGCCAGCCCACGTCCTGCCTCGCCACAGAGAATGGGCTTAAGTTCCATATTGATTGGCTTCGCGGCCAAAAGACCGGATTCTTCGTTGATCAACGTGAAAACCGTTCACTGCTTGAGCATTACGCCGCAGGGAGAGACGTACTCAACATGTTCTGCTATACCGGAGGTTTCTCTGTGTACGCTCTGCGGGGAGGAGCGCGTCTTGTACATTCTGTAGACAGTTCTGCCAAGGCCGTTGAGTATGTTCATCGTAATGTCATGCTCAACTTCGGGAACGATGCTCCCCATGAGGCTTTTGCGCAAGACGCATTCGACTTCCTCTCCGATATCAAAAACAAATACGACCTTATCATCTTGGATCCTCCGGCATTTGCTAAACATCGCGATGCTGTCCGCAACGCTCTTCAGGGATACAAGCGCCTCAATGCACGCGCTTTCGAGCAGATTCGTCCAGGAGGAGTATTATTCACTTTCTCCTGCTCACAGGCAGTTGATCGCGAAATGTTCCGTTTAGCCGTGTTCAGTGCAGCGTCAATGAGTGGCAGACGCGTACGCATCTTGCATCAGCTTACACAACCCCAGGACCACCCTGTCAACATCTATCACCCGGAGGGAGAATACCTCAAAGGACTTGTTTTACAGGTAGAATGAGGCATGAAGCATCTGCCCTGACCATCGGCCGATGCTCATATAAGTAAAAACACATGCGTCCTGAAGCATCTCTTGTCAGAGATCACATCAGGACGCATATCTGTGTATAGCAGCTTCCCTACAGCAACGCTCCCCTACTCTTCTGACTAAGACCGGGCAGCATTGCCTGTATCTGCCGATTTATTTAATCAACGGCCAGATTGTCCTTTTCGATATCAAGGAAGTATTTATACGTGCCGACACGCAATTCTGCGCATGCATCATAATCACACACGATGATGCCCTTGGGGTGCATCTGCAGCATGCTTATAGTCCACTGATGGCTGACCGGTTCTTCCACAGCATGGCGCAGCGCACGGGCCTTACCATGCCCATTGACCATAATCAGCACTTCACGTGCATCCATCACCGTCCCCACGCCTACTGTCAAAGCCGTCTTCGGAACAAGATTGATATCATTATCAAAGAAGCGTGAGTTGGCTATCAGAGTGTCTGTGGTAAGTGTTTTCTGGCGTGTGCGTGAGTTTAGCGATGAGCATGGCTCATTAAAAGCGATATGCCCGTCCGGTCCGATTCCGCCCAGGAAGAGATCTACCCCGCCGGCTTTCCTGATACGCTCTTCATAACTTGCGCATTCTGCCTGAAGGTCGGCAGCATTCCCATTCAGGATGTTCACGTTGTCCGGATTGATGTCTATATGCTTAAAGAAGTTGTTCCACATGAACGAATGGTAACTCTCCGGATGATCTTCAGCCAAGCCGACATATTCGTCCATGTTAAATGTTATCACATTCTTGAACGAAACGACCCCCTGCTTATTCAAATCGATGAGTGCCCGATACATCCCGAGCGGTGACGAGCCTGTAGGAAGCCCCAGAACGAAAGGCCTCTCCGAAGTCTGCTGGTGCTTGTTGATACTTGCGGCCACATAGTTCGCAGCCCATTTAGACAGACTCTGATAGTCCGGTTCAATGATAAGTCGCATAAAAACAAAGTATTTAAAATAATTATACAATCATTATTGCTGATCTGTCTGATTCATCTGCTGCTGTCTGTCAGAAGATTTTTCCTGCGTCTGACTTACGGGAGTGGAATCAGGGGTTAAACCATACTCTGCAGCGCGTGAGAGCATGTACTGATAGGCAGCTTCATGCTCGTTGGGTATCAGGCCGTCCAGAATCGCATCTTTTATGGCAGCCTTAATCTGTCCCACCATGTCTGACGGAGGCAAATTGAAGACCTTCATTATTTCCTGTCCGCCAATCGGAGGCTGAAAGTTGCGGATGCGGTCTTTCTCCTCAATCTGCCTCATCTTCTGACGCACTATCTCATAATTATGCCTGTAGCGACGCACCTTCTCAGGGTTCTTTGAAGTAATATCTGCATCGCACAACAGCATCAAATCGTCCACGTCATCACCTGCATCAAAGAGCAAGCGACGCACAGCCGAATCGGTCACGCCATCGTCTGACAGACCAATGGCCCGCATGTGCAGAGCCACAAGTTTCTGCACATAACGCATCCGCTCATCCAACGGGAGTTTCATACGGCGGAACAACTCCGGCACCATCTTCGATCCCACAAAGTCGTGGCTGTGAAAAGTCCAGCCGAGTTTGGCGTCATATCGTTTTGTCCTTGCCTTGCCGATGTCATGGAGCAACGCGGCCCACCGCAGCCACAGGTTTGCTGACTGCTTTGCCACGGTGTCAAGCACCTGCATCGTGTGTTCCAGATTATCTTTGTGTCCATGCCCGTCCATTGTCTGGACGCCTTTCAGTGCTGCCACTTCGGGCATGATGCGCTGCAACAGACCCGTACGGTCAAGCAGATTGAAACCCACTGACGGACGGGGCGACATGATGATTTTGCACAACTCATCATCGATGCGTTCCTGCGTAATTATCTTTATTCGGTCGGCATTGCGAGCCATCGCGTCGAACGTTTCCGACTCAAGATAGAAACCCAGTTGCGATGCAAAGCGGATCCCGCGCATCATCCTCAAAGGATCGTCGGAGAATGTGACGTCAGGATCTGCAGGAGTGCGGATTATCAGGTTGTGAAGATCCGAGACGCCGTCAAAGGGGTCTGTGAGTTCGCCAAACCGCTCTCCGTTCAGACACAGGGCCAGCGCGTTGATTGTAAAATCACGCCGCAGCTGATCGTCTTCCAGCGTCCCCTGCTCCACCTGCGGGTTGCGCGATTCAGACCGATAGGACTCCCGACGTGCACCCACAAACTCCAGTTCCATGCCGCCTGATTTGACCTGTGCCGTACCATAGGTCTTAAATACCGAAAGGTGTGCGCCTTTCCCAATCCGTTTGGCAACAGCACGCGCCAGGTCAATGCCACTCCCTACCGTTACGATATCAATATCTTTCGATGGGCGGTGAAGCAACATATCACGCACATAGCCACCGATCACATAACACTCGGTGTTCATCTCATCGGCCACATCACCGACTAAACGGAAGATTGGGTCTGTCAGGTTTCCTGAATAGTTCACAATTTGAGGGTTTACAAACTGCCGATCCGGCACGGGGAGCGGCTCGTTTTGGCTTTTCCTTTTGCAAAGATAGTCAAAATCCGTAACTTTGCGCTTGCCATGGAAAAGTCTGTGCAGCCACACATACCGACCGAACTGGGGACGGAGCCCATTGGAAAACTCCTGCGGCAGTATGCCGTACCGGGAATTATTGCCATGACGGCCTCCTCGCTATATAACATGGCAGATAGCATCTTCATCGGACACATCGGGTCGCCGACAGAGGGTGCTATGGCTTTATCCGGGATGGCTGTAACATTCCCGCTGATGAACATTGCCGGAGCCTTCGGCAGCATGGTCGGAGTCGGGGCGGCAGCATTGATTTCCATCAAGTTGGGACAACGCGACTACAAGACCGCACAGAGCATCCTTGGCAACACCATCAGCCTGAATGTCATCATCGGACTGCTCGTCAGTCTGATGGGACTTTTGTTTATTGATCCCATCCTCTACTTCTTCGGAGCCGGACCGCAGAGCATCGGCTACGCACGTAGTTACATGGAGGTCATCCTGTATGGCAACGTCATCACGCACCTCTATTTTGGTCTGAACTCTGTCCTGAGAGCCATGGGGCATCCGCGACGTTCGATGGCTGCCACGATTAACACAGTAGTCCTCAACATCATCCTTGATCCTATTTTCATCTTTGTGTTTGACCTTGGGATACGTGGAGCGGCTATCGCGACCATCTTGTCGCAGGTCAGCTCACTTGTCTGGCAGGTCTATATCCTCAGCCGCCCCAACGAGACTTTGCGTCTGCAACGCGGCATCTATCGTCTCTACAAGCACATCGTACGCGGCATACTGTCCATCGGACTCTCGCCTTTTCTGATGAACCTTGCTGCATGCGTGATAGTGATTCTAATCAACAAGGGACTGAAGACGGCAAGCGGCGACGAACTTGCCATCGGTGCCTATGGCATTGTCAATCGCATCAGTACGATTTGCTTCATGATCGTAATGGGAATCAATCAGGGGATGCAGCCCATAGCCGGATACAATTACGGCGCACGACAGAATGAACGCGTCCGGCAGGTTCTGTGGACCTCTATCCGATTTGCCACGTTGGTGATGTCCGTCGGCTTTCTGGCCGGTGAGCTCATCCCCGACATTCTGGTCAGCATCTTTACGGACAACGAACAGTTGCGGCAGGTTGCTGTCGGCGGAATGCGTATCATGTTCGCAAGTTTCCCCATCATCGGCTTCCAGATGGTCACCGGCAATTTCTTCCAGAGCATCGGGAAAGCGAAGATCAGCATCTTCCTGAGCCTGTCGCGTCAGGTTCTCTTTCTTATTCCGCTCTTGCTGACGCTCCCGAAGCTATGGGGCGTTAACGGAGTGTGGATGAGCATGCCTGTGGCCGACATCATCTCGGCCGTAGTGGCTGCCATGATGCTGCGGTGGCAGATCACCCGTTTCAGGAAAGAAGAGTCACCGGCTTTGGCCACGCACGGACAGCGGTGACCACATCGGAGCATGATTCTGATAGTAACAACTCACTTATTGCAATTATGATCATCAATATCGGGCGTCAGATTGGGAGCGGCGGTCATGAAGTCGGCAAACGACGTGAAGGGGCGCTGAACTACAAATTCTATGATCGTGAGATTCTGCAGAAAGCCACCGAAGAAAGCGGCATCAGTACAGAGCTTTTCGAGCAGGCCGACGAGCGCACACTCGGAGCGCAGACCGCCTCATGGTTCGGGTCTCGCCTCAACATCTGGGGCAATTCAGGCACTCCGTTTGCCAACGGGCTGACCAACGAGAGTCTGTTCCAGATACAAAGTGAAGCCATACGCCAGCTGGCCCGTCAAGGCAACTGTATCTTCATCGGCCGGTGCGCCGACTACATATTACGCGACCGGACCGACTGCCTCAACGTGTTTATCTCGGCCAACAAGCCTGACCGGATCCGGCGCATCATGAAGCAGCTGCACATTGATCAGAAGCAGGCCGTCTCCCTTATTGAGAAAACAGACAAACAGCGTGCTGCCTATTACAACTTCTACACCGACATGCAGTGGGGCTGTGCTGAAAGCTATGATCTCTGTTTTAACTCGAGCACTTTCGGTATCGACCTCATCGTCAGGATTCTGTCAGAATGGGTCAGCCGCAAGAGCCAAATCACCTATAGTTGATACTTACATGTCAAAACAAGCCAAACGCGTCGCTTTGCTCACCGGCGGCAGTTCAGGAATCGGTCTTTCGACCGTCAGGATGTTAATCGGGCGCAACTGGACCGTATACACCATGTCACGCCGTCCGTGCCCTGTTGCAGAAGCCCGTTTTGTACAAGGCGATGTCAATGATGAGACCTCTGTCCGGCTGGTGATTCAGACCGTCATCGCCGAGCAGGGGCAGTTGGATGCACTCATCTGCTGTGCCGGGAACGGTCTGGCAGGAGCCGTTGAAGACTGCACTTCCGACGAGGTCGCCTATCAGTTTCAGACCACGTGGTTTGGTCTGGACAAGACGATTCGTGCGTGCCTGCCCACCATGCGCAAACAGGGCGGAGGAACGATTATCACCATCTCGTCGGTTGCCGCCGTGGTTCCGATTCCGTTTCAGACCTATTATTCGGCTGCCAAAGCCGCCATCCTGCACTACACGAAAGCCTTGCCGCTGGAGGTCAGGGCATGGAACATCAGATGCTCCTGCATCCTTCCCGGCGACACCAAAACAGGATTCACCGCAGCACGCCGCTATGCCGTTGCCTCACAGAGCGATGAGTCGGCATACGGGGTGAAGATGAAAGACTCTGTGGGCCGTATGGAGCGCGACGAGCAGAACGGCATGTCACCCGACAAGATTGCACGGGCCATCTGCCGCCAGTTGGACAAGCGGCACCCGGCCATCAGCGTCGTACCCGGCTGGAACTACAAGCTCTTTGCGCTGCTCGTACGCATACTGCCCAACAGGTTCGTACTCCGCGTGGTAGGCATGCTCTATTAACGCGGCATCACCTGCATCAGACAAACGAAAGACAACACTGACAAATGAAAAGACAGATTCTTATATCCATACTGCTGTGCGGACTTTGGGCCTGCAACAGCGCGACAAAGCAGACGGAGCAGCAGGCCGACAGTCTCCTTTCGGAAACAGAACGCATGATTCGTCATGATAGTCTGGACATGGCTCAGACATGGATTGACAGCCTGATTGGTCACTATCCGGAACAGACATTGCAGAGACGGCGCGCACGCGCGCTGGGCGACAGCATCAGGTATATCAAAGACTGCCGCACACTTCTGCATACTGATTCTGCACTTCAGCTGCTCTCCGAAGAGATGGAGCGTCAGCAGGGGGCATTCACATACGTCAGGCAAGAGGCGTATCAGACACGCGGCAATCTGTTTCACCAGCACCTGCTCACGCCTCAAAGCGGCATCGAGCGGAGCATGCTCCAGCCCTATTTTGACGAAGACATGAACCTGTTCGTCCGCTGTATCTGTCGCAGTCCGAGAGCTCTTGAGACGCGGAGTGTCAGTCTGCATGCAGGTGAAGACGTCATAAGCCGTGACGAGATATACAGCCGGCATGCCTACGAGGCCAATGGCAGCCACTTTGAGCTGCTCACCCTGCGGGGCAGAGACGCATATCTGCTGCTGGAGTTTATCGCCAACCATGCCACAGACATGCTGCACGTCACGCATGAGGCCGAACAGCCGTACGAATATGTACTCCCGGCCATGGATGTCAACGCACTTGCTGAGGCCTACGAATTGGCCACGTTGATTTACGAAACGAAAGCACTGCAGCGCGAACACGAGCGCGCTGCCAGCAACATTGCCCGATATACGGCCCGTCAGCCCAAATAGTCAGGCAGACGCACACCGACCGTCCGCATTTGACCAACAGGCAAACACCCGCTGCAAGCACAGATACGCAGCGGGTGTTCGTCTGTAAACGGGGAAATCGGATTGAAAGTCGGTTCGGTCCCATACAAAGCGGCATTAAAAGCATACGAAGAGGCTGCTCTGCCGGATGTATACCGCCGCAAGGCATGTTGCCGGCAAAGGCCGGGAGGCCTGTCTGTCGATACACATTCTGCCCGTCGAAAACCGTCGGACGCGAAAGCCCTGAATCATGCTTCCCCATCAACGCCGCCGGCGCACGGCAGCAGCATGCGTCATCCCTGCAAAGCAACCGTCGTAGCAGATGCACGACAGGCTGCCGGCCGGCTGTCGCCCGCAGATGCAGGCCAGCACAACACGTCCTGCCTGTCAGAGCCCTCCGCGGGCACAACAGGCATCCAGACAAAAGCTTTGAATCTGACTACAGGGGGAGCCGCCGGAGCATGCGGCCGATTCAAGATGCGGAGAAGAATACGCGTCACACCGTCGACACCGATGCCGGCTGTTCTGCACCATCAGCCGGACGAGGGCCTAACAGCTGAATTGTCTCTGCAATGATCTCTGTGATATATCGCTGCTGGCCGTCGCGTTCCCACATGCGGGTCTGAATACGGCCTTCGACATAAAGCTGAGTGCCTTTGCGAATATAATTTTCAGCCAGCTCGGCCAGCTGACGCCATGCCACGATGTTGTGCCATTCGGTCCGCTCCACCGTTTTGCCCTGATATACATACCGCTCTGACGTGGCCAGAGAGAAGTTGGCCACAGCCACACCCTTGTCGATATACCGTACTTCGGGGTCCTTACCGACATTGCCCAATAGGATTGCTTTATTGATAGACATCAGTTTCTTCGTCAATAGTTGTACAAAGGTAGGAAAAATTGTCGGTCAGATCAGAGCCAAATCCTGTTTCGCCGTAGTCTCGCCGTCCATCGTCAACACGACCCATATAAGGACACAGACAAACATCGGATTGACACCGATGCCCCAGTTGTCCGTCATGCCCTGCAGGATGATTGGGAGCAACAGCAGCAACATCTGAAGCCTACGCCCGCAGGGAGCAAGGACAACAGACCCGAGCAACATCGATATCAGGATGAGCAGTCCGATCAGACCCGAATAGACGAGCGTCTGAACGAAGATGTTGTGAGCATGAATGAAATCGTTCGAACCTCTCAGGTTGACAGCCCGAACCGTGGCCACTGTCGCATCGAATGACGCGTAGTAGTCGTCCAGGAAAACCTCCGGACAGCACGTTGCACACCGGAGTGTCAGCTGCCGGCTGCCATCACTCTCGCCATAGCCCCACAAGGGACGTTCAGCGACGAGCGAGGCGGCAGAGCGCCACAGCGACACACGCACGCGCACATCAGCATGCTCTTCATACTTATGATAGATTGAAGGCGCAGCAGCCATGGCTGCTGTCAAAGCAGCAAGTGAGAGCAGGAGGGCATAGCGGACCCGATTCTGCTTCCAAAGCCACAGAACCGCCAATGACAGCAGGCAGACAAGGGCTATCAAAGGTCCGAGTTTGCTGTCGCTGACACACAACATCGCCACCGAGGTCAGAAAGACCAATGACGCACCTGCACGATGCTTCCAGCCCGTATGGCTGACCATCCATATTGCGGCTATGACGGCTGCCAGAGACATGTAAAGATTATAGGGCATGTGAACACCATAATACTGCAGGCGTGTCATGTATACGGTTCCCTGAATCTGTGCCCATGTGTGCTGAAAGAAGAACAGGAATCCGACGTGATACAGCAGCATCCACCACGTTGCCACAAAGGCTGTCAGCATGGTTGTAAGAGCCAGCCGGCGGGCACGTATATATGGAGCACGCCCCAAGACGCCCATCACGGCAAAAGCACCGAAGGATGCGTATTTAGCGACATCGTGCGCAAGATGAAAATGAAGTGTTTCAAAAGGAGCATGCAGCGGAATCAGCAGGAAATAAAGCATCATGAGAACAAACACCCACGAACTGCGCTTCCACTGAAAAGACTTCCATCGCTGCCACGCAACGTAATCAAGTGCGTACGACAGAAAGAACAGTGAATACACAGCCACACGCAGGCCGTCAATCCCTTTGAACGGGAAAAGCACCACGATGAGCAGCACGGTCATCCACTCATGCATGAAGCGCACCCCTGTCTTTAGCCGCTCACTCATACAGTCGAATCAGATTTTTAGCCACCTCGGCATCGGCAAACAATGCGCTTTGTTCAAACCCTCGCCGAATCATCTGCTCACGCATCTGACGGCTCCCCAGCACGGAGTTCAGACAGTGCGCCATCTCTTCAACATCATGCGAATCGGCATACATGGCAGCCTCTCCACCGGTCTCCTGAAAACAGCCCCCACGCGTCGTGAGCACGGGAGTTCCGACGCACATCGCTTCAAGAATCGGAATACCGAACCCCTCAAAATGGCTCGGATAGGCCGAGAGTATTGCCCCCTTGTACAGGGCCGGCATGTCTTCACCCGCCACACAATGCAGGAACTGTACACGTCCCTGCATGCCCAACTCGCTGACAAGACGCTTCATCTTCGCTGCATATTTAGAGTCATGACCGACGACCACAAGCGGCATGTCAACAGACCCGTCATGCAATGCGCGCAGCAAGCCATCAAGATTTTTACGCTCCTCTATGGCTCCGACATCAATGATGTATTCCTTCGGCAGGTTGTATTTCTGACGGACAGCCGCTACCTGTTCGTCACTCACCGGAACACGATAACGGTTGTTGCACCCCTGATAGACGACGCAGGTCTTGCGCTCATCAGCCCCAAAATAAGCAATCGCATCGCGGCGTGTCTGCTCACTGATGCAGACGATACGATGAGCCACGCGGCATGCACGCCGGTTTTTTTTCGTGAACAGACGCACGTAGAACGGGTCGTACAACTCCGGATAGCGGACAAAAATGGCATCGTGTATCGTCACATAAGTACGTATGGATGTCCGCTCTATATGCAGCGGCAACTCCTGGCTCAGACCATGATAGGCCTCCACCCCGGCCTGCAACAACTGCGGCAGACAGCGGGAGCCACTACGCCACAGACCCGGGAAATGCCTGTCAAGCCACCGTTCAGGGCTGACCACGTGCGTTCCTGACGGAGCCGGATGACTGTCAGACGGGATACCCATCAGATAGTACTCGTTTTCAGGAGCGTACTGCATCAGCAGCCGTATCACATCGCGGCTGTAATTGCCCAACCCCCGGTTGTTCTGAAAAGCCCGCTTGGCATCGAATGCAATTCGCATATCGCTACGAAGATAAAACAGTTAATAAGGATCTACATCGACATGTATCTCCACATTCTTATAGGCCGACATGGCAGAAAGCCACCGGACCGACTGACCAATCAACTGACGCGCCTGCGCAAAATTTCCTTCTTGCTCAATACGCAACAGAATCTGCCGGACATACCTGTTGCGCACGCGACTGACGACAGGTGTGACAACAGGTGAGCATCGCCACGCAAACAGCCGGATCAGATCTTTGTCCAGCAGTTGTGCCGCATGTTCAAGCAGACGGCTGTCACGATGCATGAGCGACAGGCACACCAGACGGAAGAAAGGAGGGTAATGAAACATTTGACGCTCCTTAATCTGCGCCTGATACATGGATTCATAATCATGACGGCAGACACAGGCCAGCACCTCATGCTCTGGAGCCGAAGTCTGTATCACTACCATACCCTGCCCCGATTTGCGTCCGGCACGCCCACTCACCTGCTCCAACATCTGATAGGCCCGTTCAAAAGCCCTGAAATCAGGCATGTTCAGCAAATGGTCGGCATTGAGCACTCCGACAAGACTTACACCCGCGAAATCCAACCCCTTGGTCACCATCTGCGTACCGACAAGGATATCTATCCGATGCTGCTCAAAGTCGCCGATAATACGCTGATAGGCCAGCTTGGTGCGTGTCGTATCGAGATCCATTCTCGCCACACGAGCCTCCGGAAACACATGTCTGATCTCCTCTTCAATGCGCTCGGTCCCAAGTCCACAGTCCTCAAGATGATTTCCGCCACACTGAGGACAGACCTGCGGCATCTGAATGGCATAGCCACAATAGTGACACACCAAAGAAGCGAATCGGTGGTGTGATGTCAGACTGACATCACAATGCGGACAGCGTGGTATCCATCCACAATCTGTGCATGTCATATAGGGGGCGAAACCGCGTCGGTTCTGAAACAGAATAATCTGCTCATGACGGTTTAAGTCT